>JBATDH010000413.1:0-22648 GCA_049663365.1 Albidovulum sp.
CCCATAAAAATGCTTCTCCTTGGAAAACATGTGCATGGAGCCGCCCTTACCCCTGGAATAGCCGCCCTCGCGTCCCGTCAGCTCGGCCATCACCCCCTTGGGGTCCATGCCGCAGGCCAGCATATGGCCGTGGTCGCGGTAGGATGTGATGCGCTTGTCACCTTCTTCGGCCGCGGCCTCCAGCCCGACCACAACCGCCTCTTGGCCGATGTAGAGGTGACAGAAACCGCCGATCAGCCCCATCCCGTAAAGCTGCCCCGCCTTTTCCTCGAATCGCCGGATCAGCAGCATCTCGCGGTAATAGCCAAGCAGTTCTTCCTTGGATGTATTTGATTTATCAGAACTTTTTCGCGCGGCCATTCCTGCACCCTCCCAACGGCATGAAAGTAGTTTAGTATTAAACTATCTTATAGCGCAATTGGGTGCCTTGCGCGAGGAAAAACTTGCCCCCGCGTCACTGTGGCTTCCGAGTTCAGCGGATGACAATCTCGTCGCTGCGGATGACACCCAGAACATCGCGGGCACGTTCATCCAACAGGTCTAGATCGAGATAGCTGTCCGACAACCGCAGCGTCAGGTTCTGCATCCGGTCCACTTCCTGGCGCAACCGGTCACGTTCTGCCGTCAGCGTATCTTTTTCCGACAGCGCCTGAACCCGGCGGAAAACCCCGAAATCGCCCTGAACAGCGGCGAAGGTAAAATAAAAACCCATGCCAAAAGTCAGGGCGAAATACAAAACCACGCCTAGCGCGGGACGTTTCAAAGCTTGGGTCATCTACTGCCTCGGTCTGCCGCCTCTGTCGGGCAGCTCGGGCAAACCATGCCACAGATGTTGCGCAAAGGGAATCCCCCGGCTGCAAAAACCCTATGTGGCGGTCGGCACTACCCAGCGTTCGACGCGTCACAGATACTTTGGATTGTGTCGGCGATCGCGCGGTTGAAGCTGGCATCGTCCTGCCGGGCTGAAAGCCCTTCGGTCAGGGCGCGCGAAAAACTCGCGATCATGCCGGTGTTTCGGGCCAGCATGGCATTGGCCTCTTCACGTGAATACCCGCCAGACAGCGCCACCACGCGCATGACTTTGGGATGCTCGATCAGGGGTTTGTAATGGTTGTCAGCAGTGGGCAGCGTCAGCTTCAGCATGACTTGCCGGTCATCCGGAAGGGTATCGAGGTGGCGCAGGATTTCGGCGCGCAGAAGGCCCTCGGCCGCCGCCTTGTCGGCGATGGATATGGTTACTTCGGGTTCAATGATCGGCATCAGGCCCCGGTCAAGTATCTGTCCCGCGATGTCGAATTGCTGCGCCACATTGGCGGCGATCCCCGCAGGATTGGCCGCATCAATGACCGACCGCATCTTGGTGCCGAAAATGCCCGCTGCATTAGCGCGTTCAAGCAAGGCATCAAGCCCCGAAATCGGTTTCATCAGTTTCACGCCATCGGCGGCATCCTGTAATCCCTGATCGATTTTCAGAAACGGCACCACGCGCCGGTCTTGCCACAGGTACTGAGCCGAAGGTTTACCGCCAATCATGTCGTCCATCGTCCGTTCAAACAGGATTGCGCCGATGACCTTGTCGCCGGTAAATGCGGGAGCCATGGCAATGCGCGCCCGCATCGCATGGATCAGGGCAAACATCTCGGCATCGTTGGCATAGGCATCCGTCCCTACACCATAAAGCCCGAGCGCCTTGGGTGTCGATCCGCCGCTCTGATCCAGCGCCGCGATAAAACCCTTGCCGGAACGCATCTGCTGCGCCTGATCTTGCCGTGACATGTTCAACTCCGCCTGAAAATCGAAAAACCGATGGCGCGCTGTCGCGTCGCCCTATCGCACGGTTCTAAGTTAGTGTCTGGCGTGTTGCAAACTTGGTGGCGCTAACAGTAAGCCGGCACTGCCAATTTTGAAACAATGATGCGATCCGCGCGGCCCCGGTGCTGCAAACACAATCAACTTGTCTGCATGGGGTCGGTTATGGTGCCATGAGTGCGGCCACCCCCGGCAGGGTCTTGCCCTCCATCCATTCCAGAAAGGCACCCCCGGCAGTCGAGATATAGCTGAAATCCTGCGCCACCCCGGCCTTGTTCAGCGCCGACACGGTATCGCCCCCGCCTGCCACCGAAACCAGCCGACCGGCTTTTGTCAACTCTGCTGCCTTTGCCGCCGCGGCGTTTGTGGCGGCATCAAACGGCTCTATCTCGAATGCGCCAAGTGGGCCGTTCCAGATCAATGTCCCGCAGGTTTCAAAAGTGGTGGCTATCTCGGCCACGCTTTGGGGTCCGGCATCGAGAATCATCGCATCTTCCGGGCAGGCATCGACCGGCAGGGTTTCGCTTGCCGCCCCCGCCTTGAATTCCCGCGCCACCACGATGTCGACCGGCAGATGGATCGTGCAGCCCGCCGTCTCTGCCCTGGCCAGAATGTCGCGCGCTGTATCGGCCATGTCATGTTCTGCCAGCGATTTTCCGACACCGACCCCTTGGGCCACAAGAAAAGTGTTGGCCATGCCGCCGCCGATCACCAGATGATCGACCTTGGTCACGAGATTGCCCAAAAGGTCGATCTTGGTTGACACTTTCGCCCCTCCGACCACTGCCACGACCGGACGGTTCGGTTCACCCAGTGCGGATTCAAGCGCCTTCATCTCCGCCGCCATAAGCCGACCTGCACAGGCGGGCAACAGATGCGCAATCGCCTCGGTCGAGGCATGGGCACGGTGCGCGGCCGAAAACGCATCATTGACATAGACTTGGCCCAAAGCGGCCAGCCCCGCCGCCATCACCGGGTCGTTCTTTTCCTCACCCGCATGAAACCGGGTGTTTTCAAGCAGCAATACATCGCCCGCCTGCATCGCCGCCACCGCCTGCTTGGCTGGTCCCCCGATGCAATCGCTGGCAAAGGCAACCTTCTGGCCCAGGGCCTTTTCCAGCGCAGGCAGTGTCACGGCCAGGCTCATCTCGGGCACCACCTGGCCCTTGGGGCGGCCGAAATGGGCGACCAGAACCGGCTTGCCGCCCGCGTTCAGAATATCCCTGACCGTGGGGACGATCTTTTCGATCCGGGTCGCATCGGTGACGACGCCCGCTGACACCGGCACGTTGATATCCACGCGCACCAGCACCGCCTTGCCCGCCAGTTCCATGTCATCAAGTGTTTTCCAGCGCATCGTCCAATATCCTTTCGCCAGGGCAGAACCGGGCCAACGCCCCGAACCGCCGGATTTTCCCATCAAATCACCCGATACCGGCGGCAAGGTCAACCGATCACGGCGCTTTGGCCTTTTCTTGGCGGCAATCACCGACTAGGTTCGCGACCGAAATCCGAAGGAGGCCACCATGGCAGAGATCAAAGACCCTGAAAACACCGTCATCCTTACGCTCAAGGACGGACCCGTGACCATCGAGCTTCTGGCCGACGTCGCCCCCAAGCACACAGCGCGGATGAAGGAACTGGCGCGCGCCGGACATTACGACAATGTCGCCTTTCACCGGGTGATCGAGGGTTTCATGGCCCAGACCGGCGATGTCGAAAATGGTAACATGGAAAAGAACTACAACCCCGGCCGTTCGGGTACTGGCGGATCGGACCTGCCGGACCTGTCGGCTGAATTTTCCAAACTGCCGCACGCGCGCGGCACCATCGGGGCGGCGCGTTCCTCCAATCCGAACAGTGCCAATTCGCAGTTCTTCATCAATTTCAAGGACAACGATTTTCTCAATGGTCAATATACCGTCTATGGCCGGGTCATCGAAGGCATGGAACATGTCGACAAGATCGCGCGCGGCGAACCGCCCGCGAATCCGGATCGCATGATCTCGGTCAAAGTGGCCGCCGATGTCTGATACCCGCGTCTTTGTCACAAGCGCACTTGCCGCCGCAGTGGCGATGGGTGCCGCGTTCTGGTGGTATTCACATGAAACCCGGCGCCCGATCAGTACCGAAGACGGGCCGGGCCCCAACCTGGTGATCGAGGTGGCAGGCGAGGCCAATGGCACCGTGGTCATTGACCTGATGCCCGAGGTTGCGCCCAAGCACGTCGCCCAGATCACCGAACTCGCCCGCATCGGTGCCTATAACAACGTGGTCTTTCATCGGGTGATCGACGGCTTCATGGCCCAGACCGGGGACGTGGAGCACGGGCGCGCGGGTGAAGATCTTTCGCTTGCAGGAACCGGAAAATCTGACTTGCCGAATATTCCAGCCGAGTTTTCCGACCTGCCGTTCCGGCGCGGAACGGTGGGGATGGCGCGGGCCGGTCAGCCCGACAGTGCCAATTCGCAGTTCTTCATCATGTTTCAGCCCGGCGATTCTCTGAATGGTCAATATACCGTGGTCGGCAATGTCATTTCCGGCATGGATGTGGTGGACGCGATCAAGAAGGGCGATTTCGACCATAACGGCGCGGTCACTGATCCCGACCGCATGGTGCGTGTCCAGGTTGAAGAGTGAGCCTGTCGGACGTAGGCTATTGCCGAAGTTGGCGATACCCGACGTCCCGCATCTCCAGTTCGATGCCGTTCTCGGGGAAGGGAGGGAATGGGCTCGGGAAGCCGAAGTTTCCGTAATTCATTCCATGCCCCTGCAAAACTGGGCCAAGTTGCCACTGGATTGGCTTTGACAGGTCTTGGTATTTGGGGGCGCATTGCAACTTTTGGTCTGTGCCGCACTCGGCGGGAATCGCGTTCTGGCCTCGGGTCGCATAGATCACCTTGCCATTGCAGGCGACCTGCATGAAACCATCCGGATTAGCAGACCACCGCACCTTGACCTCGACATGGTTCCATTGCGCAAGGTCTCTGGGCCTGATGCAGACCTTACCTTCGAAGGTGACTCCCCGAACGGTGTCCAGGTGCATTTCATACATGTGGTTCTTGATCGTGTTGATGCGCTGCCATTCCGATATCAGCAACCGACTGCGATAATTGACTTTCCCCCAGCCCTTGCCATTGTAAGAAAATGGGGCAACCAGCCGGAAGTCGAAGGAATAGCTGTACTCGTGGTCAAGACTTTGATGGGTCTTGCTGTTTATTTGAGACCTGCTGTTGCCGTTCTTGCAGTCGCTTTCTCCCCGCCCGTCGTCATAGTCGCGTGATTGGCACTGCCCGGCGCGAAGCCGGAACGTGACGGTTTTGCCTTTGATGGTAGGGCTGACACCTTGGTTACGGGCCTCTACGAAACCGCTCGGCGCCTTGGCCGATGCACCGGTCGCAATAAGAACGAGCAGGGTCCAAAGGGCAAATCTTCCGACCATCGGTCATCTCCTTATTGATAGGATAGAAAATCCTTGCCGTAAACATCAGCCGTGGCGCGTCCTGACGCAAGGGAAAGGAACCAGACGCGCGGAACTGTCCACCGCAATCCGGGACCGAAAATCGGGAATGCCCGAGAGGGGCGCGGTCAGCCCAGAACTACCAGCGCGTGGCGCTTCTTGCCTGCCGTCAGCTTCAGCGGCTCGGCCAGATCACCCGCCCCGAACATCCGCCCCGCGTCGGTCACGACCTCATCATTGACCCGCGCCCCGCCTTCGGCGATCAGCCGTTTGGCGTCCTTGCCGGATTTGGCCAGACCAGAGCGAAGAAAGAGTTGCGCAAGTGAGACGCCATCGGCGACCTCGGCGGCGGTGATCTCAAGTCGAGGTAGCCCCGCACCCAAATTCGGAGAAGTTACTTCGGAATGAGATTGAATACTCTGTGCCGACAGATGATGGACGAAAACCTCCCGCGCCGTCGCCTCTGCCGCCTCTGCCGCCTCAAACCCATGCGCCAGCCGCGTGACCTCATTGGCCAGCACGATCTTGGCGTCATTGATTGCCGACCCCTCCAACGCGCCCAACCGGTCGCATTCCTCAATGGGCAACTCGGTGTAAAGCTTCAAGAACCGCCCGACATCGGCATCGGTGGTGTTGCGCCAGAACTGCCAGAATTCGTAGGGGCTGAGCATGTCGGCATTGAGCCAGACCGCGCCGCCCGCTGATTTGCCCATCTTCTTGCCGTCGCTGGTCGTCAGCAGAGGCGAGGTCAGCCCATAGATTTCATGGTCCAGCACCCGCCGCGTCAGATCGATCCCGTTGACGATATTGCCCCACTGATCCGACCCGCCCATCTGCAACAGACAGCCATAACGGCGGTTCAGCTCCAGAAAGTCATATGCCTGAAGGATCATGTAGTTGAATTCGAGAAACGACAGCGATTGTTCGCGGTCCAGCCGCGACTTGACCGATTCAAACGACAGCATCCGGTTGATCGAGAAATGCCGCCCGATATCGCGCAGGAAATCGAGATAGTTGAGCCCGTCGAGCCATTCGGCATTGTTGAGCATCAGCGCGTCGGTCGGCCCGTCGCCATAGGCAAGATATTTCGCGAAAACCTGTTTCATGCCCTCGATATTTTCGTCGATCTGAGCGGCCGAAATCAGCGGCCGCTCATCAGCTCGAAACGACGGATCGCCGACCTTGGTGGTGCCGCCGCCCATCAGGGTCATCGGCTTGTGCCCGGTCTTTTGCAGCCAGCGCAGCATCATGATGTTCAGCAGATGCCCGACATGCAGCGATTTCGCCGTCGCGTCATAGCCGATATAGGTCGGCACTACGCCCTTGACCAAAGCCTCGTCCAGCGCCTGATAATCGGTGCAGTCGGCCAGAAAGCCGCGTTCCATCATCACGCGCATGAAGTCTGATTTCGGGTGGTAGGTCATCGCCATATCGTCCATTCTGTTGCCCGACGCCGTATATCGGCGGGCGCGGCCAAGGGGAAGGGCATGTTGAAATCGGGCGCGGTCTGGGCCTTGGGCGCGATGTCGGGCACGTCGCTGGACGGGGTTGACGCCGCCTTGCTGAAAACCGATGGCGAGAAAATCGTGGAATTCGGTGCCGATGCCTACCGCCCCTATTCGGATGCCGAGCGCGATATCATCCGGCGCGCGTTGGGGCGCTGGCCGGATGAAGACGGCGTGACCGAGGCCGCCGAGATTGTCGAAGCAGCCCATATCGAAGTTCTGAGAGGCCTTGCCGCTGGTGCGGACGTCCTCGGATTTCACGGCCAGACGCTTGCCCATGATCCGTCCGGGCGCGGGACGCATCAGGCGGGGTCAGGTGCCGTTCTTGCCAATGCGTTGGGGCGGCCGGTGGTTTGGGATTTTCGCAGCAATGACGTGCGCCTTGGCGGGCAAGGGGCACCGCTTGCGCCTTTTTTCCATTTTGCCTGCGCGAAATGGATCGGTGCGACCGAACCGGTAGCTTTTCTCAATCTTGGCGGTGTGGGCAATGTCACTTGGGTCGATCCGGGGCTGGCCACACCGGACCTGCCGGGGGCCTGCATGGCCTTTGATACCGGGCCTGCCAATGCGCCGGTCAATGATCTGATGCAGGCCCGGCGCAACGTGGCGTACGATGTGGACGGGGCGCTGGCCGGTGCGGGCAAGGTGGATGAAGCTGTGATCGAAAGCTTCCTGCGCCATCCCTATTTTCTGAAAATGCCGCCAAAATCGCTGGACCGGAATGATTTTCCCGACCTGCTCGCGTCCGTCAGCGAATTGTCTGACGCGGATGCAGCCGCAACCTTGACGGCGGCGGCGGCGGCGGCGGTGGCACGTGGGACCGAGCATTTCCCGCATCCGGTTGCGCGCCTTCTGGTGACAGGGGGTGGGCGGCATAACCCGGTCTTGGTGGGGATGATCGCCGAAAGGGCCGGTTGCGTTGTTGATCCGGTCGAAGCGGTGGGGCTGAACGGCGACATGTTGGAGGCGCAGGCGTTTGCCTATCTCGCAGTGCGGGTGGCGCGGGGTCTGCCGACATCCTGCCCGTCAACGACGGGGGTCGGTGCTGCAATCGGTGGCGGACAGATCAGCCAGCCAGGTTGAAGTGGCGCGCGGGTTTGATGCGGGTGCAGGTTTGCGCGCCCATGCAAGATCACCAGTGCCGCGCCAGATAGGCGCGGGTGAAGGCAGCATACCCATCCGCCGTCACCTGCAACCGGGCACGCATCAACCGGTGCAGGTCCGGCAGTTTGTGGAAGGGCACGGCGGGAAAGACATGATGCTCGGCATGATAGGGCATGTTCCAGGCCAGAAAGCGTATAACCGAGTTGGTGAGGGTCGTTCGGGTGTTATGGAACATGTTGGCGACCCTCGGGCAGTCGCCGTGTTCGGCCAGAAGGTAGAGCCGCAAGAACGGCTGGCCCAGCAATGCCGGTATGATCCAGACCCATAAAAGCACCGGCGACCAGAACAGCGTGGCAGCCGCGCAGGCGTAGAGCGCCAGCATTATCCGGGCCTCGGCCTGCATCCGGGGCAGGGCGTTGGCGGGCAGATACCCGGCCTTTTCCTGCTCCCGGACCAGCCGTATCAGCAATCGCGCGTTGGCCGCCCAGAAAGGCAGGCCGGAGACATGTAGCACCCATTCGGCCCCTGTGGCCGGTTTGGGGGCGTCAAGTTCGGGGTCTTTGCCCTCGATATTGGTGAAACGGTGATGGGCCAGGTGAAAATACCGAAACCATTCGAAGGGCAATAGGATGATCAGCCCGGCCATCCGACCGCCCCAATCCGAAAGTGCGGTCGAGCGGAAAGGTGTCCGATGGGTGCATTCATGTTCAAAGGTGAAAAGAAAAACGATCAATATACCCTGCACCGGCAGCAACAGCGGCCATAGCGGCACTTTCGCGGCGATCAGTGCCGCCGCGCTTAGGATGAGGCCCAAATGCAGGATCAAATGACGCAGACCCGCACGGTCCTCGGTGCCGCTCAACGCGGCTTTGGTTTCAGCGGGCAGGCTGGTCAGGAATTGCTTGTGATCCATGGGTGTTCCGGAGGGTGAGCGCAGGCTGACAGAGATTTTTGCATGAGACAAGAACCTTGGGCCGTTATCTATGGCGAGTTTCGTTACGCCCGGTAGTGTGGCTGGTTCAAGAAAAAACCCGCCGGTGGCGGGTTTGCCTCCGGCGGGAGTATTTGTGCAAAAAAGAAGCGGTCAGGTTTTCAGAATACCGGCACCGGCATATTCCGCCGTCTCGCCCAACATCTCTTCGATCCGGATCAGCTGGTTGTATTTGGCCAGCCGGTCGGAGCGCGACAGCGACCCGGTCTTGATCTGCCCGCAATTGGTGGCGACTGCCAGATCGGCGATGGTGGCGTCTTCGGTTTCGCCCGACCGGTGCGACATCACATTGCTATAACCGGCGCGGTGGGCCATATCGACGGCGGCCAGGGTTTCGGTCAGGGTGCCGATCTGGTTGACCTTGACCAGCATCGAATTGGCGCAGCCTTTGGCGATACCTTGGGCCAGGCGCGCGGGGTTGGTGACGAACAGATCGTCGCCGACAAGCTGGATCTTGGCCCCCAGCCGTTCGGTCAGCGCCTGCCAGCCGTCCCAGTCATCCTCGCCCATGCCGTCCTCGATCGAGATGATCGGGTAATCGGCGGCCAGACCGGCCAGGAAATCGACGTTCTGGTCCGAGGTCAGCAGCTTGCCCTCGCCCTTCATGTCGTATTTGCCGCCCTTGAAATACTCGGTCGCGGCGCAATCGAGCGCGAGGTAAATATCCTTGCCCGGCTCATACCCGGCTTTTTCGATGGATCTCAGGATGAAATCAAGCGCTTCACGGGCCGATTTCAGGTTGGGCGCAAAGCCGCCCTCATCGCCGATTCCGGTATTGTGGCCGGCCTTTTGCAGTTCTTTCTTCAGGGTATGAAAGACCTCTGACCCCATTTGCACCGCGCCGCGAATATCGGGGGCGGCCACCGGCATGATCATGAATTCCTGAATGTCGATCGGGTTGTCGGCATGTTCACCGCCATTGATGATATTCATCATCGGCACCGGTAGGATACGCGCCGAGGTGCCGCCGACATAGCGGTAAAGTGGCTGCGCCGTGAAATCCGCCGCCGCCTTGGCGACCGCAAGTGACACCCCAAGGATCGCATTGGCCCCAAGCCGCGCCTTGTTCGGCGTGCCGTCGATCTCGATCATCAGCCGGTCGATGGCCACCTGTTCGGTTGCATCCTCGCCCACCAGCGCTTCGGCCAACTCGCCATTCACCGCCGCCACTGCATCGAGCACGCCCTTGCCAAGATAGCGCTTCTTGTCGCCGTCGCGCTTTTCCACAGCCTCATGCGCCCCGGTCGAGGCCCCCGACGGGACAGCGGCGCGCCCCATGCTGCCGTCTTCCAGCGTGACGTCGACCTCGACCGTGGGATTGCCCCGGCTGTCCAGAATTTCGCGGGCATGGATGTCGATGATGGTGCTCATGGGGGAAAACTCTGGCTGACGGGTTCTGGAAAGGTGCCGCTCTATAACGCCGGGGACGTCAAAGGGGAAGGGCGGCGGCGCAGCCGCGCCTCGCGGGCGAATGTGTAAAGCCCCGAGGCGATGATGATCGCCGCCCCGAGCAAGGTGAAGACATCAAGCCTTTCGCCAAAGGCCCAAAGCCCGATCAGCAGGCCAAAGATGATCCGGCTGTAGCGAAAGGGCGCGACGAAGGAAATATCACCGATCCGCATCGCAGCGATGATGCAGTAAAGCGAGGGGATGCCAATACCGATGGCCCCGAAAAGATAGCCAAGGGTGCGCAGGTCGGGCATGACCGGCGGGTCGCCCGCCCCCAGCAACGCCACGATCCCTGCCGGAATGGCCACGGCAAAACCCAGCGTCGACAACTGCACGGTGCTGATAGTCCCTGAAATCCGCCTTGTGGCCAGATCGCGCCCGGTCTGGGCCAGAACCCCCATCACCGCAAAAAGCGTGGCCGCCTCGAACCCGGTGCCAAAGGGGCGCAGCACGATCAAAACCCCGGCCAGACCGACGATGATCGCCGTCCAGCGCCGCCAACCGACGCTTTCGCCGAAAAACAGCGCCGCCCCCAATGTGACCAGCAGCGGGTTGGCCTGAATGATAGTGGTGACGACCGAAATCGGCACCAGCGTCAGGGCAGCGACAAAGCCGATGGAGGCGACGGCCTCAAAGAGGGCGCGCAGGCCCGATGCGCCCCGGAACATGGCTGCGGTCAAGGGGGGCTGACCCCGAAGGACGGCCCAGGTGCCAAAGAACAAAGCCCCGCCGAGACCAACCCCGATCAGAATCTGCCCGACCGGCATCGCGCCGCCCATAAGCTTGATGAACATATCCTCGAGCGCGAAACCCGCCATCGAGGCGACCATCAATGCAGCACCGCGCGCGTTGCCCAACCTCAGCGGTCCCCCGCCTTCAGCGGCACTCCGAACAGTTCCAGCCGGTGCCCCTTCAGCCGGTAGCCCAGCCGACGCGCGATCTTGTCCTGAAGCGCCTCGATTTCACCATCGACAAATTCGATGACCTCGCCGGTCGTCAGGTCGATCAGATGGTCGTGATGGTCGCGCTCGGCATCCTCGTAACGCGCGCGTCCGTCGCCGAATTCCAGCTTGTCGAGGATGCCCGTCTCGTCAAACAGCTTGACCGTCCGGTAAACGGTGGCCAGCGATATCTTCGGGTCAACGGCGCAGGCGCGGGCATAGAGCACTTCGACATCGGGGTGGTCGTCGGCGGATTCGAGCACCTTGGCGATGATCCGGCGCTGTTCGGTCATCCTGAGGCCCTTGGCTTCGCACCTTTCGAGAATGGATAGGGTCATGCCGCCTCCGGTCTGCTGTCATGCGGCGGTTTACGGGAAATCTCTGCGCCCGAAAAGCCTCTATTGCCGGATATCAGTCGCATCCCATGTCGCGGATAGACGATTTTGCGGTGATCAAAGCGGCGATACTGGCGTCACCGATGCCACGGACCAATAAAGGAGCGCAGACATGGCCGACACACATCAGCGGCGGGGACGCGAGGCGCGCCGCGCCGCCGCACCGGCGCGGGTCGTGAACTACCGGGGGCTGCGCCATCCGTTCCAGCCGCAAAAGGTGCTGTCTGACGATGCCGTGGCCACCATTCATGAAATGGCGCTGAAGGTGCTGGAGGAACTGGGCCTGCGGATTCTATTGCCCGAGGCGCGACAAATACTTTCCGCCGCAGGCGCACGGGTCGATGAAGGCACCGAGATGGTTTACATCGGGCGTGACATCGTCGCCGACGCCTTGGCCACGGCACCGAAATCCATCCGGATGCGGGCGGCCAGCCCCGAGCGCGAACTGGTATACGAGGACGGCGCGCTGATCTTTTCGCCCGCAGGCGGGTGCCCGAATGCCACCGATGCGGAGCGGGGCCGCAGGCCGGGCAATCTGGCCACCTATGAAGAAACCCTGAAACTGCACCAAAGCTTTGACGTCATTCACAAGCTGGGACCGTCGGCTGAACCGCAGGATGTCCCGGCCCATCTGCGCCATTATGCGATGATGAAGGGCCAGATGGCGCTATGCGACAAGCCCCTGTTCGTCTACGCGCGGGGCCGCGCCCAGGTGGCCGAGTGTTTCGAGATGATCCAGCTTGGTTATGGGCTAAGTGGCGATGACTTCACCGACGGGGCCTGGGCCACGACGGTGATCAACACCAATTCACCCCGCCAGATCGACAAACCCATGGCCGAGGGTATCATCGACTTTGCCCGTGCCGGGCAGTTCCTGATCATCACGCCCTTCTGTCTGGCCGGCGCCATGGCCCCCGTCACGGTCGAGGGCGCATTGGTGTTGCAACATGCCGAAGCACTGGCGGGCATTGCGCTGGCCCAACTGGTGCGCCCCGGCGCGCCGGTCAGCTATGGCGGGTTTTCCTCGAACGTGGACATGAAATCCGGTGCCCCCGCCTTTGGCACCCCCAGCCATATCCGGCTTTCCATCGGCTCGGGCCAGCTTGCCCGCCATATCGGCCTGCCGTGGCGATCGGCCGCCGGATCGGCGGGCAACACCGCCGACATGCAATCGGCGGGCGAAAACCATATGGGGCTTTGGGCAGCGCTGATGGCCAATGCGACGCTGACGGTGCATTCGGCGGGCTGGCTCGAGGGCGGGCTGACCTTCGGTTACGAGAAATACATCAACGACATCGAGGCCTTGCAGATCATCGCCGAACTATGCACACCGCTGGGCGATGACCCCGCCGAGCTTGCCTGGGACGCCATCGCCGATGTCCAGCCGGGCGGGCATTTCTTTGCCACCCAGCACACGATGGACCGGTTCGACCGCGCGTTTTACACGCCGCTGGTGGCGGATCTGTCCAATTACGGCAACTGGTCGGCGGCAGGGGCCAGAACCTCGACCGAACGCGCCACCAGCATCTGGAAACAGGTTCTGGCCGACTATACTCCGCCTGCCACGGGCGCGGGCGTCGCCGACAGATTGGCCGATTATATCGAAAGATGCAGCAAGGCAGGGGGTGCCCCGCCCGCCAGTTGACTGGACCGGAAATTCCCGGCGCAATGGCTTGACTTTCATCCTGCCCTGCCCGATAAGCCCGCATTCCGGCGGGTCACTGGCCCGACCGGGATTCTATCTTATGCAATGTCGCCCCAGAACCGGGGCGCGCTGTCCGAGGCGGGGGAAACCCCCGAAAACACCGGGAAACCGGGGCCACAGGATGCGGTTGGAAATGAAGGAACAGACCCATGTTCGCGGTCCTCAAGACAGGCGGAAAGCAATACAAGGTTCAGGCGGGCGATGTGCTGCGCGTCGAACGGCTGGCTGCATCCGCTGGTGAAAAAATCCAGTTCAACGAAATTCTGATGCTCGGCGGCGACACGCTGACTGTCGGCGCGCCGATGGTCAAAGGTGCCGCCGTCCAGGCCGAAGTGATCGACGAGATCAAGGCCGACAAGGTCATCACCTTCCACAAGCGTCGGCGCAAGCATTCCTCGCAGCGCACCCGTGGCCACCGCCAGAAACTGACTCTGCTGCGCGTCACCGACATCCTCGCGAGCGGTGGCGAAAAGTCGGGCGTTAAGGAGGCCATCGGCACCGCTCTGGCCCGCGTGGCCGCGCATAACACCGCACCCGCCGTCAAGGAAGCTGCGGAAAAACCCGCCGCCAAGGCAGCGACCAAGCCTGCGGCGAAAGCGGCAGCCAAGCCCGCCGCCAAAGCAGCGGCAAAACCGGCAGCGGCTAAAAAGCCCGCCGCCAAGAAGACGAAGGAGTAACATCCAATGGCACATAAAAAAGCAGGCGGTTCATCCCGCAACGGTCGCGACAGTGCCGGACGCCGCCTTGGCGTGAAGCTCTATGGCGGCCAGTCGGCCATTCCGGGAAATATCATCGTGCGCCAGCGCGGCACCACCTGGTGGCCAGGCACCGGCGTCGGCATGGGCCGCGATCACACGATCTTTGCGACCGTCGAAGGCCATGTGACCTTCAAGAAAGGCCTGAAGGGCCGCACCTTTATCTCGGTGCTTCCACAGGCAGAAGCCGCCGAATAAGCCGAACCAATTCGATCTGCATCAGGGACCGGTCGAAAGGCCGGTCCTTTTTCTTTGCCGCGTCGAAGTGTCAGCTTCGGGTCAGATTCCGTTTTCGCGGATCAAATTGAGGGTCACATAACCCAAAACCGGGCCAATCCACTGGCGTGACATGGCAATGGTGCCGCCCTGAGTGACCCAATAGTCATTGTTGATCGTCAGACCCGTGGAAATGCACCGCTCTGACAGTTGGACCGTCGCATAGCTGGTTCCGGCAAAGGCGAAAGACTTGGGGTCGCCGGGTGTCAGTTCGCAGGTCATCGGCACCGGTCGTTCCAAGGCCTCGCCATCTAGGAAACGATAGATGCGCCGGTATGATCCGGCCTGACGTTTGGATACCAGATCAGCCGCAGGGCCAAGATCGGCAGACATGAGGTCATGGCCCAGGCCTCTGGTCCCGACCAAAAGCCCGTTGCGGAACACAAGTGTCTGCTGTTGCGGGGTTGAGAATGTCTGGGTCGCGCCATTGCGCCCGAACTCACCCAAAGCCGAAACAGTGCCCAAACTGTCGATTTTCGCCATGATCAGCGGGCCGGGGAAAGACTCCATCGCAACCGCAGCCAGTGCTTCGGAGTCCACCTTGGGTTGGTTGGCCGCAGATTTCCGCGATGAAAAGAGTTTGGCCTTGATGCCCTTGGCGACATCGACGGCAATTTTCGTGCCTTCAGTGCGCGAAGTGTCGTTTCCGCATCCTGAAACAGCCATAGCTGCAAGCATTGCCAGCCAGAGCGCACAGCGCCAGGGTCTTGGCGACGAAATCCGGCTCACCGCCAGAATCTCCCCCATTGGATCTGCATGTCGCCCTGGTGGGTATCGCGGATCGTCTCGTAAAGCCGCCCATCGACATCAAGACGCGCGCCACCGTCGCGGTTCAGCGGTTTGATGACGGTCGACACCTTGTTCACCGATGGCTTGCCGGTGGTCCAGGAAACCGGAATCGTTACCCGAATGCCCTTGTCGAAAGACCCTTCACCAAAATCCGCCGCCGAAAGATCGGTGAAGGTGGCGAAAGCGCCGACCTTCCAGCCGTTGGCAAACTCACGGTCAAGCGTGAACGTGGCACCCCAGTCGCCCGCAAGATAGCGGCCAACGTCGATCTGGCCGGCAAACCCCTTGCCGAAATCGTAATAGGCCGAGGCATGGCCGGTCACTGTATCAAAGTCGCGGAAAGCGAACATGCCGTCAAAGTCGCGTTGTTTGACGTAATTCAGCTCTGCCCCAAGCGCGAGCCGACTATCGACCGGTTTCCAAAGCACTTCGCCGGAAATACCCCCATACATGCGTTCGAGATATCCCACCGTCACGCGGCTATAAATGTCCGGGGCCGGGCGCGCGTACCAGGCGAGTGTCAGACGCTGTATGCCCGGATCGCCCTGTTTTTGATATTCCACAAGGTCGGAGCGCACATGGTATATGGTCGAATCCGAAACACGGGTAGACTCGTCAAGATTGCCGAGAAGTTTTTTGCGAAGGGACCCGGACAGGATCAGCCCCGGTACAAATTCGTATTTTCCGGCAAGTTGCAGCCCGACATCGGCGCGCAAAGGGTCATCGGGGTCAAAAACGCTGGCCTCGCCATAAGGTGTCAGCGCCCAGACAAAACGTGGGTAGACAGATTCAGTTGCGACCAGACTTGCGTTCGGGCCGCGCAGCGGGTCGCTGAATTCAGCCTGGCGCAGGATTTCAAGCGAACCTTCACTTTCCAGCCGTTCGATATCGCTGCGCTTCAGCGTCACCGAGGAAGATGGCATACCGTCGACGACCGAGGTGATGACGAATGTTTCTACCGACGGCGGTACTGCGCGCGTCAACATGCGCGCTGTCCGGCCCACCGCCTGCGGGTAGGCAAGGTAGCGTTGGTTGCGGATGCGGACCTCGACGCGGGTTGCCGACAGCGCCATGCTTTCCAGCACTTGCCCGTCCTTGGCAAGCGCTGTTGCCAGCGCGCTCTGGACACCGGGGTGGACTTCCGGATCGCTGGTCCAATCGGTGGCCCAGGCCTCGGGGTCCGTGATGGGTGAAGGCCGTGGACGAACCGGCAGCGGTGCGGTTTCCAGGCCGCTGGGCACCGGCGGGCGCCTCGGATCAACGGTCAGATTGAATTGCAGGCCGATTTCCGACCCGTGCAGGTAATAGCCGCTGACGCTCAGGGATTTGTTGATCGCATAGTCAAAGCCCAGATTGACCGAAGAGTCGCGCGAAAACGTGCCTGCGGCAGTTTCCAGGGCATAGGCATCGGAGGAATATTCGGCCTTCAATGCCAGCTTGTCACTGACCTGATACGAAACGCCGAAAAACGGCGACACCGGGCCACGGAACCATTGATCGGTATTGGCCTTGCCGCCCTCGCCAAAATCCAGAGGCGGACGGCTGCCAAAGGGGCTGCCGATAGACCCCTGGCTGCCCAGCCGACCCCAGCCAAGGCCAGCCGTGGCGCGCATCCTTGGTGTCAGCGTTTTGGTTGCGACTACATATTCAGACGAATAGATGCCGGTGCCGATAAAGTCGCGCAAACCGATGGCAATCGCCGGGCGCAGGCCATTTTCGTCCAGAACCCGGTAATGGATATCAAAGGACCGGTCGTAAAGCGCCGTGCCGCCTGGGAAAATACCCGGAACCCGTGAATAGCGAAACGCCCCTGACAGCCGGTCTGTGACCTGAAAGGTCATCGACATGCGCAACGCTCCTTCAAAGCGAAAGACCGACGCCCCCAGCATGCCTTCGGGTGCGCTTTCCGCCGTTGGCATGTCGATCAGTCCGGGCAGGCCGAATGTGCCACGGCTATCCGTCAGCAATGGATCGGCCAGCGCCGTCGCGCCCGCCAAGGCTGCAATGGCCACCACGCCCGGTTTCGCAAGCCCAAATCTGCTCAAAAGGCCCTCCACGCCCTGTTTTGCGCCACTATACATAGAACGGCGCAGGCTTCGAGAGGCTAAGGTAGCCCACCGTCCATTTCCGGCAACAACTTGCTTTGACTAGGGCAAAAAAGTCTCAAAACCGGTCCGGGCGATAGGCTTCCGGGTCGATTGCAGGGTTTCGGCCTGCAACCATATCGGCGATCAGCGCGGCTGTCACCGGGGCCAGTGTCAGCCCGATATGGCCGTGGCCATAGGCGTGAAAAACCTCGTTCCCGGCTCTGGAAGCGCCAATCACCGGCAGGCTGTCAGGCATCGAGGGGCGAAATCCCATCCAGTTGCGCGACGGTTCCGGCAGGTCGCCGAAAATCGCGCGGGCCCCTTCTTCAAGCCGCGCAATACGGTGGGGCGAGGGCGGGGCCGTCAGCCCGCCCAACTCGACCGTGCCCGCTATTCTCAACCGTCCGGCCATCGGGCAGATGTAAAAGCCGCGCGACGTCGGGCAGACCGGGCGGGTCACGGGCGGCATGGGCATGTCATATTCGACGTGATAGCCGCGCTCGGTATCCAGCGGCACACGGTCGCCCGCCTGCCGTGCCAGGTCTCTTGAATGTGCGCCTGCGGCCAGAATCGCACGTCTGGCGCGCAAGGGTGCCGTCGCGCCCGTCAAGACAACCTGGCCCACCTGACGTTTCAGGCCGGTGATCCGGGCGCGGATCATGCGGACCCCCGCCGCTTCCGCGGCCGCCGCCAGCCGCGCCATCATGCGTCCGGGATCGGTCAGAAACAGGGCCTGGGGGAAAAACGCGCCGCCGCCTTCCGTTAGCGGCAGGCCGGGTTCAAGTTTCGCCAGTTCATCGGGGGAAAGCAGGTCCAGTCTGATGCCCAGATCACGGCGATGCGCCAGATTCCTTTCGGCACCTTGCCGGGCCTTCGCGGTCTCGAACATATAAAGGCAGCCCCGGCCCAAAAGGCCCCCTGACTCACCGATCTCATTTGCAAGATCGCGCCAGCGCGGCGCGGCATCAGCCAGAAGAGCGGCCAGCGCCAATGAGTTGCGTTTCGCCGCCCCCGGCAAGGATTGCCGCGCAAACCGCAAAAGCCAGGGTGCAAGGCTCGGCAATGCCGCGCGCCGGATCGAAAGAGGCGAATTGCGGTCGAAAAGCAAAGACGGCAGGTTGCGCAACACATCCGGTGTTCCGACCGGTTCGACCGCATAATCCGCAATGGTTCCGGCATTGCCGTATGACGCACCCGTCCCCGGCTCTTCGGAATCGACAAGCACGACATCGCGCCCTTCCCGTGCAAGCTGATAGGCTACACATAGCCCGACAACGCCCGCGCCAATAACCGCCACTTCGCAGTCGCGAATACCCGTCATGCGCCTTTGTCCCTCCGCAAGTTTCTTCTTGGTAAAAATACTCCCGCCGGAGGCATTGAAACTCTCTCGTAATACCCCTCACATGCAGGCGTCATAAAGCGCGCGCAGGTTTTTCAGCGTCAAAGGAACCGGATTACCTCCGCAGGACGGGTCTTCCAGCGCCATGGCCGACATTTCATCCAGCCGCGCGTTTTCCACCCCCATCGCGGTCAGATTGGCGGGGATTTTCAACTCTGACCGCAGGTCCATGATCTTGTCATAAAACCCGTCAAACCCGCCCTTGATGCCCAGATAAGCGGCGGCGGCATCGATCCGGGCCTCAATCGCGGGGCGGTTGAAGGTCAGCACCATCGGCATCACTGTGGCATTGGTGGTGCCGTGATGGGTGCCGTAGATCGCGCCGACCGGATGGCTGAGCGAATGGATCGCCCCGAGACCCTTCTGGAAGGCGACGGCACCCATTGCCGCTGCCGACATCATATGCGCGCGGGCCTCGAGATTATTGGGGTCAGCGTAAACCTTGGGCAGGTTTTCAAACACCAGCCGTAACCCTTCCAGCGCAATGCCCTGGCTCATCGGGTGATAGAAGGGCGAGGAATAGGCCTCGAGACAATGTGCCAGTGCGTCCATTCCGGTGCCCGCGGTGATGAATTTCGGCATTCCGACCGTCAGTTCCGGGTCGCAGATGGTGACGGCGGGCAGCAGTTTCGGATGGAAGATGATCTTTTTCTTGTGGGTCTCGGAATTTGTCAGCACCCCCGCGCGGCCCACCTCCGAACCGGTTCCCGCCGTGGTCGGCACGGCGATGATCGGCGCGATTTTGGACGCATCCGCACGGGTGTACCAGTCGCCAATATCCTCCAGATCCCAGACCGATACCGTCTGATCGACCATCAGCGCGATCATCTTGCCCAGATCGAGCGCGGAACCACCGCCGAAACAGACAACCCCATCATGGTTACCGGCGCGGTAAACCTTGATACCGTCGGCCATGTTCGCCTCATTGGGGTTCGGATCGACCTCGGAAAAGACCGCATGGCCCAGCCCGGCGGCGTCGAGAATACCCAGCGCCTGGGCAGTAATCGGCAAGGATGCCAAGGCCTTGTCGGTGACCAGCAGCGGTTTCTTCATACCGACGGCCTTGCAGTGATCGGCCAGTTCCTTGATGCGGCCGGGCCCGAATTTGATCGCGGTGGGGTAGGACCAGTTGACGGTAGGGATCATTTTGTCACCTTCTTGAGATGGTAGGATTTGGGCCGGGTCACGGACATGAACCCGAGCGAGGAAAGGGCAGCGCCACGTCCGGTATCCTTGCAGCCGGTCCAGCACAGTGCAGGGTCAAGATAATCGCAGCGGTTCATGAAAACGGTGCCGGTATCAATGCGCCGTCCGATCCGCGCCGCGCGGTCGGCGTCACCTGTCCAGAGCGAGGCCGTCAGACCATAGTCGCAATCGTTCATCATGGCGATGGCTTCTTCGTCATTTGCCACGGGCATGATCCCCACAACCGGGCCAAAGCTTTCTTCGCGCATGACCCGCATTTCATGGTTCACATTGACGAGGATTTGTGGTGCCAGATAGGCTCCGCCATCGTCGGCGGGGAAAAGCGCCGGGTCAACAAGCGCCGTGGCACCTTCGGCCACGGCGTCCTCAATCTGGCCGCGGATGGTTTCGGCGAAACGCCGGTTGGCCATCGGGCCGATGGTGGTCTCCGCCTCAAACGGATTGCCGAGTTTCAGCGCGCTGACCCATTTCACCGCCTTTTCGACAAAGGCATCATAAAGGCTTTCATGGACATAGATTCGTTCGATTCCGCAACAGCACTGCCCTGCATTATACATCGCCCCGTCCATCAGGCTGTCGACGGCGGCGTTGAGATCGGCGTCATCCATCACATAGCCGGGATCCTTGCCGCCCAGTTCAAGCCCGGTGGCGGTAAAGGTGCCCGCCGCTGCCTTTTCAATCGCCGAACCGCCGCCGACAGAGCCGGTGAAATTTACAAAGCCGAAGGCGCGCTGGCCGATCAACGCCTCGGTCACGTCATGGGTTAGAACGACATTCTGGAACACATCCGCAGGCACTCCGCCCGCGTGCAGGGCCTCGGCCAGCCGTTCGCCGACTAATAACGTCTGGCTGGCATGTTTCAGCACGACGCAGTTTCCGGCGATCAGCGCCGGAATGATGGTGTTGATCGCGGTCATGTAGGGGTAATTCCACGGGGCCACGACAAAGACCACACCATAGGGTTCGCGCTCAATCCGCCGCTCAAACTTGTCGGATGCCTCGACCACCATGGGGGCGAGCGTCTTGGCGGCGATGTCGGCCATGTAATTGGTGCGGTCATTGACCCCGCGGAATTCGCCGCCATAGCGGGTGGGGCGGCCCATCTGCCAGGCCAGTTCCTCGACAACCCGGTCCTTCATCCCGTTGAGTGCGGTAATACCGGCCTTGACCAGCGCGATACGCTCGGCCAGCGGGCGTTCGGCCCAGCCCGCTTGCGCAGCCTTGGCGCGTGCCACTGCGGCTTCGGCCTCGGCCAGCGTCAGGGTTGGACGCTCGGCATAGACACGCCCATCCACGGGCGAAATACATTGGATTGTCTTGGTCATTTTGTCCTCACTTGGCGCAGTCCGCGCCTGTCACGTCATCAAAGACGCTCAAAACCCCGTTTCACTTCCCAATCCGTCACGACTCGGTTCTGTTCGGCGATTTCCCAGCGGGCGGCGTGGGTGTAATGGTCAACCACATCGTCGCCAAAGGCCGCGCGCAGCATTTTGGAACCATGAAGCAGGTCAGCCGCTTCGCCCAAAGTCTTGGGAATTTCGCGAACATCGCCTGCGTGATAGATATCGCCAGAAATTGCTGGTTCCAATGCCAGTTTCTGTTCGATTCCGGCAAGCCCGGCGGCCAGCAACCCCGCGCAGGCGAGGTAAGGGTTAAGGTCAGCACCACCGATGCGGCATTCGACGCGGATCGCTTTGGTGCCTTCGCCGCAAACCCGGAATCCGGCAGTGCGATTGTCCAGCGACCAGACCGCCTTGGTCGGTGCGAACATGCCCACCACATAACGTTTGTAACTGTTGATGTATGGGGCCAGCAATGCGGTGATTTCGCGGGCATGTTCCAGTTGCCCGGCAATATAATGTTTCATCAATGCCGACATTCCTGCGGGGTCTTTTTCATCGCGGAAGGCAGGTTTGCCGCCTTTCCAAAGCGACTGATGCACATGGCTCGATGATCCGGCCCGTTCATGGCTGTACTTGGCCATGAAGGTCGCGGCATGGCCGTGGGCGTGGCAAATTTCCTTGACACCGTTCTTGATGATGGCGTGCATGTCGCAGGTGTCGAGCGCATCGGAATACTTGGCGTTGACCTCTTCCTGCCCGACCTCGGCCTCGCCCTTGGAACACTCAATGGGCACGCCTGCATTCCAAAGCCCGTTGCGAATGGCGCGCATTACGGTTTCCTCTTTCGAGGTGCCGAAAATCGCGTAATCGACATTGTGACGGCCCAGCGTTTGCAGGTCTTGATAATTGCTGTCGTGGATCGCGTCATAGCTTGACTGGAACAGATAAAACTCCAGTTCGGTCGCCATCATCGCGTCAAAACCAAGTTTCTTGGCGCGGGCGATCTGGCGTTTCAGGATCGCGCGGGGCGAAACGGCAACCTCTTCATGGGTATGGTGATCCAAGAGGTCCGACATGACCATGGCCGTTCCGGGCAACCACGGCACCCGGCGCAACGTCGCCAGGTCAGGCTTGATGATGTAGTCGCCGTAACCCCCGGCCCAGCTTGCAGATTTATATCCCGGCACCGTGTACATATCGACATCGACAGCCAGCAGATAATTGCAGCAATGAGTTTCTTCCCATGCGCCTTCGACGAAATGCTGGGCGACAAAGCGCTTGCCCATAAGACGGCCCTGCATATCGACAATGCAGACCAGAACCGTATCAATATCGCCGGCGGCAACCGCTTTTTTCAGCGCCTCGAAAGTCAGATTTGCGGGCATTTTTGCCTGTCTCCCTGGGGTGGCTGTCGGGCGGGGTCAGCCCCCCCCC
>JBATDH010000414.1:0-5866 GCA_049663365.1 Albidovulum sp.
GGTGACCAACCAGGCGACGGTGACGGGCACCGATCCGTTTGATACACCGGTGACGGATCTGTCGGGCACCACCAATGGCGATGACACGCCGCTGGTCACGCCGCTGACGCCCGGCCCCGCGATCACGCTGGTCAAGACGGCCACGCCCGCCTTCTCCAGCCCGGCGGTACCGGGCGACACGATCAGCTATGCCTTCACCATCCAGAATACCGGCAACGTTACGCTGACCAATGTGACGCTGACCGATATCCTGCCCGGCATCGTCATCAGTGGCGGGCCGATTGCGTCGATGATACCGGGGGCCGTGGACAGCACGACCTTCACAGCGGTTTACAGCCTGCTGCAAGCCGATATCGACGCAGGTCAGGTGACAAATCAGGCAACAGCCACCGGCACACCGCCCAGCGGCCCGAATGTCAGCGACCTGTCGGGAACCATTGCTACCAATGACACGCCTACCGTGGTGCCGATCCCGTCGGCCGCGTCGATTGATCTGGTCAAAACCGCCGATGACACCGATTATCTTGACGGTGCCGATCCCGGCGATCTGGTGCGCTACAGCTTTGCCATCACCAATACCGGCAACGTGACGCTGACCAATGTGGCGCTGAGCGACATCCTGCCGGGCATCGTGATTTCCGGCGGTCCCATCACCAGCCTTGCCCCCGGTGCCACCGACAACACCACCTATACGGCCACCTATGCCCCCAATCCGGGCGACTTTGCGCTGGGCACCGTGGACAACACCGCGACGGCGACCGGCTTTTACGGGCCGGGCGGGGCGCTCAGCGTCACCGATATGGACAGTGCCACCGCCCTGATCGTGGCGATCGAGGCCAACCCCGAGGTGTTCCCGCCTTTCGCCACCAATGGCGGCATCACCACCTCGATGCTGGCCTCCGATACACTGTTCGGGGGACCGGCGACATTGGCCAATGTCACCATTGCTGTCATCACCTCGGACCCGGAAATCGTTCTCAACCCGGCCACCGGGCTGATCACGCTGCTGCCCGATCAACCGGCGGGCACCTATACGGTAACCTATGAGATTTGTTCCATCGTCCCGCCGGTGATCTGCGATCAGGCGACCGAAACCGTGGTGCAACTGCCGCTTCCCGGTATCGAAGTCACCAAGACCCAGAATGTCGTCGATGACGGCGACGGTATCACCGGTGTCGGCGACCGGATCGACTATACCATCACGGTTGAAAACACCGGCAACGTGCCGCTGACCAATCTGGTGCTGAATGACACATTGACCAGCCTTGCAAGCGCGCCCCTGACGCTCGATAGCGGGCCGAGTTTCGTTTCCGCCACGGCAAGCTCGCCTGCGGGCGATTTGCAGATTGCCGAGGTCGCGACCTATACGGCCAGCTATACGCTGACCATCGCCTCGGTGACCGATGGTGGTGTCTCCAACACCGTGACGGCGACCGCCTTGCCGGTTTATGGCCCTGGTGTCATCGGCACCCCGACCCCGATCAGCGATGTGTCCGATGACGGCATCGATTCAGATGGCAACACCACTGACGACCCGACCGTGCTCGCGGTGGCCCCGTCACTCGCGCCTACCGGCCTGACCGTGACCAAGACCACCCCGCGCGGTGTGGTCGAACGCGGCAGTGTCGTGCCCTATACGATCACAGTGCGAAACGATAACCCGGTGGTATCCGGCACGCTCAATATCGTCGATGCCTTGCCGCCCGGTTTTCTTTATGTCCCCGGCAGTGCAACGCTGAACGGCGCGCCCTTTGCCGTGACCGTGGTCGGCAGGATCGTCACCTGGGCGAGCGTGCCGGTGCCGCCGCTGACCACTGTCACCGCCACACTTTCCGCGCGGGTTACGACCGGGGCGGATGCGGGCGACCATGTCAACCGGGTCAATATCCTCAACCCCGGCACCGGCGGGCCATTGGCCCCACCGGCGACCGCAACCGTGCGTATCCTGCCCGAACCGGTCTTTGATTGTGGCGACGTGATCGGCAAGGTGTTCGATGACCGCAACCGCGACGGGTATCAGAATGACGCAGGCCCCGCAGCCGTCACAGATCAGGACTATGCCGGGGGCAAATACGGCGCAGCCCCGACAGAGATCACCGGTGAACCGGGTATTCCGGGTGTGCGTCTGGCCGGTGTCGACGGCACCATCATCACCACCGACCAGCATGGTCGCTATCATGTGCCTTGCGCCATGTTGCCCGCCGATCACGGATCGAACTTCATCCTGAAGCTTGATACTAGGTCGTTGCCCTCGGGCTACCGCGTCACCACCGAAAACCCGCGCGTCGTGCGCCTGACACCGGGCAAGATGACCGAGATGAATTTCGGCGCAGCCATCACCCGGCTGGTGCGGCTTGACCTGAATGCGCGCGGGTTCGTCACGGACGGTGAAGGTCACGCGGCGCTGTCAGCGGCGCTGGCCCAGGGCATCGCGACGCTGTTGCCAAGGATCGCGGGCGAGCCGGTCAATCTGCGGCTGGCCTTCCATCTGCCCAACAGTGCAGGCGACGAAGAGGTCAAGCGGGCAAAAGCCCTTATGCAACTGGTGGAAAAACACATCCGCGAAGAATGGCGCGATGTGGGGCGTGTCAAGCTGACGGTCGAAAAGACCATTTTGCGGTCGGGCGAGTAAAGGGATTATGAGCATGTTTGACACTTTCCGTCGCCCCCGTTTCGGCACTCTGGCCATTGCCAAGGGTTCCACCGCCTTGATCCTGCTTTTGGCCGCCGCACCAGCCCAGGCCCAGGAAACCGATTGCCTTGAGGCGCTGGTGCCGCAGCCCGAGAATTGCCGCCGCGCGAATGGCGAGATTGCCGTCGATATGCCCGTGGGCGAGAATACCGAACGCATCGACACCCGGCCTGGCGGCGGATTCGCCAGCGGCGGCTTTTCGATCTCGATCGACGGGGAAACCGTTGCAGGCGCTCCGGCCCCGGTCGATCCGCGCCGTCAAGCCGACATTGCCGCCGCCAATGCCGATATCGACGTGCGCTATGACGGGCTTGATCTGCGCCGGATGCTGAATGTCTCCACCGCCGACTTGCGGGCCGCTTTCCGGGCGGGTGAAACCGTTCGTTTCCGCAGTTCGGCCAATTATCCGGCCTTTATCGCGCGCTCTGAAATCCGCATCATCGACCGGGCTGCACGCGGGCGTCCCGTGGTGGCGGTTCTGCCAACGCGTGCGAATGGCGGCGTCGACTGGACCATGCCTGCCGAAGGGTCGGGCGATCTGGCCTATGTGCTGCGGGTCTATGACGATGCCGGGCGCTATGACGAAACCGCGCCGCGCGATCTGATCCGCACCGAAAACGCCTTTGACACCCATGACACGGTCGGCGACGTCATCGCGGCGGGCGAGGGCGAGGATAACACCCGCCTGCGCAACATTCCGGTGCGCGGGGGCCGCATCACCGCCGCCGGAACCGGCGCGCGACCGGGGGGCACCGTGCAGGTGATGGGCGAAGAGGTGCCTGTCGATGGGTCTGGTGCCTTTGTCGTCAGCCGTATCCTGCCTGCGGGCGACCATGTGGTCGAGGTGGACGTGAATGGCCGCCATGTTCGCCGTGAAGTGACCGTGCCCGAAAAGGAATGGTTCTATGTCGGGATCGCCGACATCACGGCGGGCCACCGTTTGCAGGACGATCTGGCCGCCACCGACCCCGATTACAAGGAAAACTACATCGACGGGCGGCTGGCGGGTTATGCCAAGGGCAAGACCGATCGCGGCTATACCATCACCGGATCAATCGACACCGGCGAAGGTCCGCTTGAGGATGCGTTCCGGCGGCTGGGTGACAAGGATCCGCGCCGGGTGATCCAGAGGCTTGACCCCGAGGACATGTATCCGACTTATGGCGACGATTCATCGGCCTTCGACGATGCGCCAACCTCTGGCCGGTTTTATCTGAAGGTGGAACGCGAAGGGTCAAGCCTGACCTGGGGTGATTTCAAGGCCGATGTGACCGGTGCCGAACTCTTGCGCAATACCCGCGCGCTTTATGGTGCCGAACTGCGCTATGTCTCGCCTTCGGTGACTGAAGGGGGCGAGCCCCGAACCAAGGTCAGCCTCTATGCCGCCCAGCCCGACACCTTGCCCCAGCGCGATATCCTGCGCGGCACCGGCGGGTCGGTCTATTTCCTCAGCCGTCAGGATATCAATGGCGGCTCCGAGACGCTGGTCATCGAATATGTCGATCCGGTTACGGGCCGTGTCAGCAGCCGCACCACGCTTGTCGAAGGCGTCGATTACGAGATTGATTATATTCAGGGCGTGGTGATCCTGACTAATCCGCTTTCCTCTACCGGTTCATCGGGCAGTCTGGTCACTGCCGGGTCCGGGTCTCTCGATGTCAATCTGGTGGCAAGCTATGAATACACGCCCACCACCGGCAGTCTTGACGGCATGGCTTACGGCGGTCGGGTCGAGGTCTGGGCGACCGAAAAACTGCGCTTTGGCATCACCGCGATGAGCGAAACCACCGGCACCGCCGACCAGAAGATGGCCGGGGCCGACCTGCGCTATGAGATCGGCGAACAAAGCTATGTCGAGGCCGAGATTGCCCATACCGATGGCCCCGGCTTTGGCCGCACGCTATCGACCGATGGCGGTTTGACGATCACGCCGTCGGGGATCGTCGGAGCCACGGGGGCTACGGCGTTCCGGTTTGACAGCCGGTTTGAACTGACCGATCTCGGTCTGGCCATTTCTGGCTTTGTCGGGGTTTACGGCGAACGCAAGGGAGCCGGTTTCTCGACCCTGACCGAAGACATCACCGCCGACCAGACTCTGGTCGGTATCGAAGGCGAAGTGGGCCTGTCCGACCGCCTGTCCTTCGGGTTCGAGGCGGAATCCTTTCGCAAGGATGGCGGCGACAAGAAGGTCGAAGGCGAGGTACGGCTGGCCTACCAGATCGACGACACCTGGAAGGTGACGGCGGGCATTGCTCATCTCGACAAGGTGACACTGGGCGATCCGACCGAAACCGGCCAGCGTACCGATGTCGCGGTTCGCGTGGATTACCGCCAAAGCGAAGACCTGTCGCTTTATGCGTTGGGTCAGGTCACGTTAAGCGAAAGCGGCGGTCTGGGTGACAATGACCGGCTGGGCGTCGGTTTTGACGCGCAGGTGAGCGAAAAGCTGGCGGTGCGGGGCGAGGTGTCGGGCGGCGACAAGGGCCGCGGTGCCAACTTCCGCCTGACCTATTCGCCGACCGCCGACAACGAGGTTTATCTGGGTTACACGCTTGATCCGACGCGCACCGGGGCGGGCTATGACCTTGTCGGGCAGGACGATGGTGTGATCGTCGTCGGCGGCCGCTACCGTTACTCGGAAGCGGTGTCGACTTACGGCGAAAACACCTGGGATCTGTTCGGCCAGCGCCGGTCACTGACCGAAACTTACGGTGTCACCTACACACCGGATGCGCGCTGGACCTTTTCGGGGGCGATTGAATCCGGCAAAGTGCGCGACAGCGTCAATGGCGATTTCAACCGAGATGCGATTTCCTTCGGGCTGGCCTATAGCGCTGATGATCAGACCGCCGCCCGTGCGCGTCTGGAATACCGGATCGAGGATGGTGTCGGGCTGGCGCAGGACCGCCAGACATGGGCGTTCTCGGGTGGCTATGAATACAAGCTGAACCCCGACTGGCGTTTTCTGGCCAATGTCGACGCGCTTGTTTCCAGCTCTGATGTCACCAGTTTCCTCGACGGTGAATATATTGAGGCGAGTGCCGGCTACGCCTATCGCCCCGTGGACAATGATCGCTTGAACCTGCTCGCGCGCTATACCTATTTGCGCGACCTGCCGGGGGCTGATCAGGTATCGGTCAACGGGACGGTGAATGGTGACTTGCAGGTCAGCCA
>JBATDH010000415.1:0-12168 GCA_049663365.1 Albidovulum sp.
GGCAGAGCCGCGTCATGCAGCGGGCAGGACAAGGTTTCTATACGATCGGTTCATCCGGGCATGAGGGGATGGCGGCGGTGGCGGCGGCGCTCAGGCCGAGCGACATGGCATTTCTGCACTACCGCGATGCGGCGTTTCAGATTGCGCGGGCGGGGCAGGTGCCGGGGCAGAGCATCGCCTGGGACATGTTGTTGAGTTTTGCCGCCTCGACCGAGGATCCGATTTCCGGCGGACGGCACAAGGTCTTAGGCTCTAAACCGCTCAATATCCCGCCCCAGACCTCGACCATTGCCTCGCATCTGCCCAAGGCTGTCGGGGCCGCCTATGCCATCGGCGCGGCCCGGCGGCATAGGCCGGAGCATCGGGTTTTGCCAGACGATGCCATTGTCTGTTGTTCCTTTGGCGATGCTTCGGCCAATCATTCGACGGCCCAGGGTGCCTTCAACACGGCGGGCTGGACATCGTATCAGTCGATCCCGCTGCCGCTGCTGTTCGTCTGCGAGGATAACGGCATCGGCATTTCGACCAAAACGCCCAAGGGCTGGATCGCGTCATCGTTCCGGAACCGTCCGGGGATGGCCTATTTCACCTGCAACGGGCTCGATATCTTTGACACGTTCAGGGTCGCCAGCGCGGCCGCGCACTACGTCCGCACCCGCCGGAAACCGGCATTTCTACACATTGCCACGATCCGACTTTACGGCCATGCGGGGGCGGACATGCCCACCACTTACCTGCCGCGCGGGGAAGTCGAGGCTGAGGAAGCCAATGATCCGCTGTTGCATTCTGTGCGGTTGCTGGATCAGGCAGGCGCGTTGTCGCCTGCGAAGGCATTGGCGATCTATCAGCAGACCAATGCTCGCGTGCAGCGTATTTCCGTAGAGGCCGTCACGCGGCCACGGTTGAAAACCGCAGGTGATGTGATGGCGAGTCTCATTCCGCCCAAGCGCTATTGCCGCCCGACCAATGGTCCGTCAGACGAGGCGCGCAGCAACGTCTTCGGTGGTGACATCAAAGCGATGGATGAGCCGCAGATCATGTCGCGGCTGATCAACTGGGCGCTGACCGACCTGATGCTGGAGCACGGCGAGATCGTCATGATGGGCGAGGATGTCGGACGCAAGGGCGGGGTTTACGGCGTCACGCAAAAGCTGCATCAGCGCTTTGGCCCCGACCGGATGATCGACACTTTGCTGGATGAGCAATCCATTCTCGGGCTGGCCATCGGCATGGCGCAGAACGGTTTCGTGCCGATGCCGGAGATTCAGTTCCTTGCCTATCTGCACAATGCCGAAGACCAGTTGCGCGGCGAGGCGGCGACGTTGCCGTTCTTTTCCAACGGGCAATTCACCAACCCGATGGTGCTGCGAATTGCAGGGCTGGGGTATCAGAAGGGCTTTGGCGGGCATTTCCACAATGACAACTCGGTCGCCGTGATCCGCGACATTCCTGGTGTGATCCTCGCCTGCCCGTCCAACGGAGCAGATGCGGCCCGGATGCTTCGCGAATGCGTCCGGCTGGCACGCGAGGAACAGCGGGTGGTGGTGTTTCTCGAGCCCATCGCGCTTTACCCGATGCGCGATCTTCATTCCGACAAGGATGGTGGCTGGATGCGTCACTATCCCGCCCGAAATGAGACAATTCCATTGGGCGAAGTCGGCGTGCAGGGCGAGGGAACGGATCTGGCGATCGTGACCTATGGGAACGGGTTCTATCTGTCCTGTCAGGCAGAAAAGCGGCTGGCGGAGGAAGGTATCAAGGCGCGCGTCATTGACCTGCGCTGGCTGTCGCCCTTGCCGGAAGACGCGCTGGTCGACGCGGTACGGGGGGCGGCGCGCATTCTGATCGTGGACGAAACCCGCCGTTCCGGCGGTATTGCCGAAGCTTTGATGGCGCTGTTCAGCGAACGCACGGCTGTACCGCATCGCCGCCTGACCGCCCATGACAGTTTCATTGCCACCGGCCCGGCTTATGGGGCGACGATGCCTTCGGCGGACAGCATCTTTGACGCGGCGATGGCATTGATCGGAGGCAAGGGATGAAAACCGCCGTCGTGATCTGCCCCGGCAGGGGAACCTATGGGAAAGCCGAGCTTGGCTATCTGAAGCGCCATTTCGGCGACCGCGCTTTGCTGGCCGGTTTTGACGCTGCCAGAACGGCACTGGGACAGGAAACATTGACGGCGCTGGATGGTGCCACATCATATTCCGTCGGCAAGCATACGCGGGGCGACAATGCCTCGGGTCTCATTTATGCCGCGACTCTGGGGGATTTTCAGGCGCTGGACAGGGCGGAAATCGACGTCGTGGCCGTGACCGGCAACTCCATGGGCTGGTATTCGGCGCTGGCCATTGGCGGGGCCGTGAACCCCGAGACGGGTTTTGAGGTGGTCAACACGATGGGCACGCTAATGCAGGAGGCGTTGATCGGTGGCCAGCTCATCTATCCGTTTCTGGGGGAGGACTGGCAGCCCGATCCAGCGAGGAAAGCCGAGTTGCTGGCCTTGGCCCGCGATATTGCCGGGCGACCAGATCAGATTCTGACGCTTTCAATTGATCTGGGCGGGATGCTGGTGCTGGCGGGCAATGAGGCGGGGCTTGCGGCGTTTGAAGGCGCGGTTCCGCAGGTACAGAGCCGTTTTCCAATGCGGTTGGCCAATCATGCGGCCTTTCATTCTGACCTCCAATCACCCGTCGCCGAACGGGGCCGAGCCCGATTGACTCCCGATCTCTTCCGTCAACCCGATTTGCCGATGATTGACGGGCGCGGGGCGATCTGGTGGCCGGGGGCGACCGATACCCATGCGCTTTGGGATTACACATTGGGCCATCAGGTGACCGAGACCTATGACTTTACCCATGCCATCCGCATCGCCGCGCGCGAATTCGCGCCTGACCTTTTCATCATCACCGGCCCCGGCACCACGCTGGGTGGGGCCGTGGCGCAATCGCTGATTTTGGCGAACTGGCGCGGGATGGGCAGCAAGACTGATTTTCAGACATTGCAACAGACGACGCCATTGCTGGTCTCCATGGGAATGGACGACCAGCGCCGCACCGTCACCAAGGGAGACTGACATGGACCACGCAACCATCCTCAAGGCCGCGGGCCTCACCAAAACCGAACTGACCGGCGGAACGCTTGCCGTGCGCTCGCCCATCGACGGGGCAGAGGTGGCCAGAGTGGCCGAGACGACACCCGCCGACATGGACAAGATCATCGCCCGATCGCAAGCGGCGTTCAAGGCATGGCGGCAGGTTCCGGCCCCGCGCCGGGGTGAACTGGTGCGCCTGCTGGGCGAGGAATTGCGCGCGGCCAAGGCTGAACTTGGGGCGGTGGTGACGCTTGAAGCGGGCAAGATCACCTCGGAAGGGCTGGGCGAGGTGCAGGAGATGATCGACATCTGCGATTTCGCTGTGGGCTTGTCGCGGCAGATCTACGGATTGACCATCGCCTCTGAGCGCCCCGGCCACCGGATGATGGAAACCTGGCACCCCTTGGGCCTCTGCGCGGTCATCACCGCCTTCAACTTCCCGGTTGCGGTCTGGTCATGGAACACGGCGCTGGCGCTGGTTTGCGGCGATCCGGTGATCTGGAAGCCGTCGGAAAAGACGCCGCTGACCGCCATGACCTCGATGAAGATCATGGAGCGGGCGTTGAAACGGTTTGGCGACGCGCCGGACGGGTTGGTGCAACTGGTGATCGGCGGGCCTGCGATTGGCGAGGCATTGGTGAATTCGAAAGACGTGCCGATCGTGTCGGCCACCGGGTCGACGCGGATGGGATCGATTGTCGGGCCGAAAGTGGCGGGGCGTTTCGGGCGGCCGATACTCGAACTCGGCGGCAACAATGCGATGATCGTGGCGCCCTCGGCCGATCTGGATATGGCGGTGCGGGCCATCGTGTTTTCGGCGGTGGGGACGGCGGGGCAGCGCTGCACCTCGCTGCGTCGTCTTATCGCGCACAATTCGGTCCGGGCCGATCTGGTGGCGAAACTGGCCAAGGCCTATGCCAGCCTGCCGGTGGGCGACCCGCGCAAGGCGGTGACGCTGGTTGGCCCGCTGGTCGACACGGGCGCGCGTGACCGGATGCAGGCGGCGCTGGCCACGGCGAAATCCGAAGGCGGCACCATCCATGGCGGCGAAACCGTTACTGCGGGCGTACCCGACGGCGGGGCCTATGTGACCCCCGCCATCGCCGATATGCCCGAACAGACCGATACAGTGCGCACCGAAACCTTCGCGCCGATCCTCTATGTCATGGGCTATGACAGCCTCGACGAGGCGATTGCCATCCAGAACGACGTGCCGCAGGGGCTGTCGTCCTGCATCTTCACGCTGAACATGCGTGAGGCCGAGGCGTTCCTGTCCGCCGCCGGTTCCGACTGCGGCATCGCCAACGTCAATATCGGGCCATCCGGCGCCGAGATTGGCGGTGCGTTCGGCGGCGAGAAGGAAACCGGCGGCGGTCGCGAAAGCGGCTCGGACGCCTGGAAGGGCTATATGCGGCGGCAGACCAATACGGTGAATTATTCGGCTGAGTTGCCGCTGGCGCAGGGCGTGAAGTTCGACTTCTGAGACGGTGCGATGCGGTTCCGGACCGGATCCGGGGCTTTGCCGTGCTGAAAGCACGCGCAGCTGACACGAAGCAGTTTTGTCCGTGGGTTGAGGGCAAAGCGGGTATTTGTTTTCATTGAGCGCCTTACAAGCGTGTGGCAGGAATTGACCGAATAGAAAACCCTAGAGGACCACATTGTGGAGTTAGTCGCAGAGATCAACCAAAGCTGGGGATGGATTGGCTTGGATGCGGTCGAAGTCGTTGGGCAAAACGCCTTCGGCAATCTCTTGATCAAGGATAAGGCGGGAGCTTACTGGCGGTTGTGCCCGGAAGAATTGTCATGCGAATTAGTCGCCTCGAGTAATGAAGAGTTAGCGGAACTCCTCGCTGATTGCGAATTCCTGCTAGATTGGGACATGGAAGAGTTGATTACGGCCGCGAGATTAAAAGTTGGCCTTTTAGACCATGGACAAGTGTACTGCTTCGTCCCTCCCCCTGTTCTAAGTGGTAGCTATGATGACCAGAATATTGTGACGATCCCACTGCGCGAGCTTGTGCGCTTGTCTGGCGACATCGCTGCTCAGATTAGGGACTTGCCAGATGGAACAATCATCGAGCTGGACGTTATAGACTGACTTACGGCTGCATGCTCGGACTGAGCGTGGACATGGTCGGTGCACGAAAGTAGCAGCCCAATCCCGCACGGCACATTGACCGACCGCCCCGTCACAATTCCACATTTCCCCACCAAAACCGCCGGAATACCCGAAGAAATCGCCAGCCGCGCGGGCGATTGTGGCGGTGAACCGGTGGCAGGCCGGAGATATCACAAAAGAAAAGGAAGCGCGTCATGTCGTTCAACAGGGTTGCCGTTCTCGGCCTCGGAAAGGTCGGCCATCTGGCCGCCGAACTGCTCGCTGAGGCGGGGTTTGCCGTCACCGGTGTCGATGCGCGCGACGTCTCGGGCTGTCCGTTCCCGGTCCGGACCGCCGACCTCACCGACAAGGACGCGCTGGCCGCAATCCTGAAAGATCACGAGGCGGTGCTGTCCTGCCTGCCCTATCACCTCAATATCGGCGTCTCGACCGTTGCGCACGCGCTTGGGCTACACTATTTCGACCTGACCGAGGACGTGCCGACCACCAGGCATATTCGAGATCTGGCCAAGACCTCCAAGGGCTTGATGGCCCCGCAATGCGGCCTCGCCCCCGGTTTCGTCGGCATCGTCGGCGCGCATCTGGCCGATCAGTTCGACCGGGTTCGCTCGATCCGTCTGCGTGTGGGCGCGCTGCCGCAGAACCCGACCGGGCTTCTCGGCTACGCTTTCAACTGGTCGCCCGAGGGCGTCGTCAACGAATATCTCAACGACTGCGAGGTGATCGAGGAGGGTGTGCTGAAATCCGTCTCGGCGATGGAATGGCTGGAAACGGTCTATATCGACGGGATGAAGCTGGAGGCGTTCACCACCTCGGGCGGGCTGGGGACGATGTGCGAAACTTATGCCGACCGGATCGAGAACCTGGATTACAAGACCATGCGCTATCCCGGCCATGTGGCATTGATGAATTTCTTCTTTCATGAATTGCTGATGCGGGAAAACCGGGTCGAGGCGGGGCGTATCCTGACCAATGCCAAGCCGCCGGTGGATGAAGATGTGGTTTATGTGCATGTCGCCGCCGAAGGTCATGCGGACGGTCAGATGAAGCGGCGCGAATTCGTGCGCGCCTATTACCCGCTGGAAATTGGCGGCAAGCGGCGCACGGCGATTGCCTGGACGACCTCGGCCTCGGTGGTGGCGGTGATCGAGATGGTGCGCGACGGCAAACTACCCGACAAGGGGTTTTTGAAGCAGGAAGAAATTCCGCTCACCTCATATCTCGAAACCCGTACCGGCAACTACTACAATATCGGCCACAAGGGCCGTCACGGTTAAGGCGTTTCGGCGAGAATGGCGGTTTCAACGATGGCCAGGGCGCGGTCGAGGTCTGCCTTTGCGATGGTCAGCGGTGGCGACAGGGTCAGCACCGACCCCGCGCTGATCTTGAAGCTGAGGCCCGCGTCCAGACAACGGTAGTATATCCGTTCGGCCCGGTCGCGCGCCGGGGTGCGGCTGTCCTTGTCTTCGACGATCTCGACGCCAAACATCAGGCCGCGGCCGCGAATGTCGCCGACAAAGGGGCTTTTGGTCAAAAGCGGTGCGAGGCGTTCAAGCGCATGGGTGCCCAGTTCGGCGGATCGTTCCACCAGCCCTTCATCGCGGATGATCGCGATGGTGGTCAGGGCTGCCCGCGCCGTGACCGGGTTTTTTTCATGCGTGTAATGTCCAATGGCGAAATCACCGCAGACGTCGAGGTCGCGGCGCGCCACAACTGCGGCAATCGGCAGGATGCCACCGCCCAGCGCCTTGCCCATGGTGACGATATCGGGGATCACGTCGTCATGTTCAAAGGCGAACATGGCGCCGGTCTTGCCCAGACCGGTGGGGATTTCGTCCATGATCAGCAGGGTGCCACGGCGGGTGCAGGCCTCGCGCACCGCCTTCCAGAAGCCCGGTGGCGGCACCACCGGCACGGCGCGCATCGGTTCGGCGATGACGGCGGCAACGTCGCCTTCGCGCTCGAGCACGTAATCGACCATCTTTGCACAGGCGAGCGCGCAATTTTCCGGCCCCGGATGGCCATAGGCGCAGCGGTAACAGTTGAAGGGCGCGACATGTTCGGCCCCCGGCAACAGCGGCCCGGCGATATGGCTGCGAAACGTCGCCTCGCCGCCGACGCTGGCAGCGCCGAAGCCTGCGCCATGAAAGGCATCCCAGAAGCTGAGCGTCTTGAACCGGCCAGTAGCGGCGCGGGCGATTTTCAGCGCCACCTCATTGGCGTCCGAGCCACCGGTGGTGAACAGCACCTTGTTCAGATCACCGGGCGCGATGTCGGCCAGGGTTTCGGCCAGTTCCACCGCCACGTCATTGGTGAAGCGGCGCGGCGCGAAGCTCAGAACATCCAGCTGCGCCTTGATCGCGGCGACCAGTCTTGGATGGCCATAGCCGATGTGATGCACGGAATTGCCGTGAAAATCCATGAACCGGCGCCCGGCGGTATCCTCGATCCAGATACCTTCGGCCTTGGCGATGGTCGACACACAAGGCGATGACAGGCTTTGGTGCAGAAAAACGTCACTATCGCGGCGCAAAAGCTGCCGTGTGGCAATATCGGAATTGCCTGCCGCCCAATCCTGACGCGCCGCCGATGTATTGGATTCGCCTTCGGTATGGGTGATCACTCCCTTGCCTTTCATTGTGGTCCAAATACCTCCGCCGGAGGCTCCTGCCGCCTCAACGGGGCCAGGGCAACGAATAGGTCTTGACGTTGGTGAAGAATTTCATTGCCTCCAGCACACCTTCCTTGACGCCATTGCCGCTGTCCTTGATGCCGCCGAAAGGTGACATCTCGATCCGGTAGCCAGGTTGTTCCCAGATGTTCACCGTGCCGACATTGAGGCCGTTCACAAAGGCGATGGCGCGGTTGAGATCATTGGTGCAGACACCCGAGGACAAGCCGAATTCGGTGCTGTTGGATATGGCCATGACCTCGGTGTCATTATCGGGCACGCGAACGATGGGCACGATGGGGCCGAAGGTTTCCTCCATCACCAGTTCGCTGCCATGCGGCACATGATCAATCACGATGGGCGGCAGCAACGCGCCCTTGCGGCCGGGGTGGTAGAGGATCTTCGCGCCCTGTTTTTCGGCGTCATAGACCCGCTTTTCAAAAAGCTCTGCCGCCTTGGAATGGATCACGCAGCCAAGCTGGGTTTCCGGGTCCATCGGGTCGCCGAAGCGGATCGCCTTGGCCTTGGCCAGCACCAGCGGCACGAAGCGGTCGGCAACACTTTCCTGCACCAGAATGCGCTTGACCGCCGTGCAGCGCTGGCCGGAATTGCCAGTGGCCCCTGCCACCGCAATGGTTGCGGCTTTTTCCAGGTCGGCGTCCGACAGATCATTGAGGATGATGATCGGGTCATTGCCGCCCAGTTCCAGCGCCGTGCGTTTGTAGCCGGCTTTGGACGCGATCATCTTGCCCACCGGCACCCCGCCGGTAAAGGTGATGATGTCGATATTGGGGTTGGTGATCATTTCGTCACCGATGTCCTTGGGCCAGCCGGTCACGACCTGAAACATCTCGGGCGGCAACCCTGCCTCATAGAGAATATCGGCTAATGCAATCGCGGTCAGCGGCGTCAGTTCGGTCGGCTTGCAGACCACGCAATTGTTGGTGGCAATCGCCGGGGCAATCTTGTGGCTGACCATGTTGAGCGGGTGGTTGAACGGCGTGATCGCCGAGATTGCCCGCACCGGTTCGCGCAGGGTGAATATCTTGCGCTCCTTGCCCTGAGGCGTCAGGTCGCAGGAAAAAATCTGGCCATCGTCGAGAATGGCCATTTGGCCCGCCAGCGTGAACACATCATAGGCCCGACCGGTTTCATAAAGCGCGTGCTGCTTGCAGATGCCCAGTTCCAGCACCAGCCAATGGGCCAGTTCCTCGCGTTTGGCGCGGATCAGCTCACCCGCCTTGAACAATATCTCCTGCCGCTGATAGCGGCTGAGTTTCGGCTTGTAGGCGGCGGCAATTTCAAACGCGCGGGCGGCATGTTCGGCCTTGCCCGCCGGAACCGTGCCGATCACCTCGTCGGTGTAGGGGTAGAGCACTTCGATCACGTCATCAGTAAAGACGATTTCGCCGCCGATGCGCATGCCTTCGTGGCGAATGCCGGTTTTATCTTTCATCGGGTTGTCTTTCATATCAAAGCGCTGCGGCGGTGGTGGCATAGAAGAACGCGTCAAAATTGCGCAATACAGGCTTGCTGGGCAGATCAATCACCCGGTTGACGATGAAGGGCACTTCCTGTTCGGTCAAGCCGCCATGACTGCGCAGGGGTTCGTTCAGCGCGGCCAGATCATGGCGGTGGGCCGAGGTGCCGATGGTCATGTTTTCGGTCGAGATCATCACGATATCGCCGATACGGTCGCCGGGCAGTTCGAACCGGCGGACGGCTTCGGCCTTGTCCATCACCTCAAGAATTTCCGGTCGGGCGGCGAGACGCGCGATGATATCGGCATGATCGGCACCTTCGGGCAGATAGGCGGTGCCAAAGCCGCCAAGCGCGCCGTGGTGAACCACATAGGGGTCCGTGATCGGCAGGATTACCCGCGCTTTGCCTTCGCCCAGCCATTCGTCGAGAAGGTCCTGCACGTAGATCACCGCCGGGTCGCCCTTGGCGTCATGTTTGGGTTTCATACCGTGATCGGCAGTGACGACAATGGCCGCGCCCAGCGCATCGAGTTCGGCCAGGTATTTGTCGAACATCTTGTAGAACGACTTCGCCTCGGGCTGTTCGGGGGCGTATTTGTGCTGCACATAATCGGTTGTGGTCAGGTACATCACATCCGGTTTCCAGTCTTGCAAAAGCTTGACCCCGGCGGCAAAGACAAATTCAGACAGATCGGCAGAATATACCTCGGGCTGGGGCATCCCGAGCCATTTGCTGGCGGCGTCCTGGCCGTGTTCGGCCTTGGTGGAACTATCGGATTTTTCCGCCGAAAAGCATTTGGCGCGGTCTTCGTCGAATTTCAGCCCAGCCCCCAGCAGGGCGCGCAGCTTGTCTTTGGCGGTGACGATGGCAACGCGGGCACCGGCGTCATAGAATTTGGCAAAAACCGTGGGGGCGCGCAGGAAACGCACGTCATTCATCATCACCTCCTGGCCGGTCTCGGGCTCGTAAAGGTAATTGCCGCAGATGCCGTGTACTGAGGGCGGGCGACCGGTAGCGATGGACAGGTTGTTGGGGTTGGTGAATGACGGAATGACCGAATGGGCCAGCCGATCGGTGCCGGTTTCGCGCATCCGCTTCAGCGTCGGCATCAGGCCGTCCTTGATTGCCGCATCCAGATAGGCGGGTTCGCAACCGTCCAGGCAAATGGCAATCGCGGGCACCTTGGGCCAGGGATAGGCGCGGTCATTGGCCATCACGGGCGCATGGGTGGTCTTGGTCATTCTTTATCCTTCCAACGTAGTCTGTCTGTGTCTCACGCGGCCAGTTTTGCCCGCTCGGCAATGGCCGCGGCAGGTGGGGCGGCATTGTCCACCCCCATTTCGGCCAGCGATTCATCCGCTGCCGTGACAACCCGCGCCATGACATGTTCGTCCATCCGGCCAATACAGCCGATGCGGAACGAATCCACCACCGTCAGCTTGCCGGGGTAGATGATGAAGCCTTTCTGCTTCATCAGATCATAGAACCGCCCGAATTCGAATTTCGGATGGGCCGGGTTGAAAAAGGTGACGATAATCGGGCTGAGCCAGCGATCCTTGAGCAGGGTTTCAAACCCGAGTTTGCGCATTCCGGCGACCATGACATCGCGGTTGCGGGTATAGCGCGCACCGCGTGCGGCGATACCCCCTTCGTTAGTATGAATGCGCAGGGCTTCAAGGAACGCAGCAACCACATGGGTCGGCGGGGTGTAACGCCACTGGCCAGTCTTGACCATTGCCGCCCATTGCGCATGGACATCCAGCGACAGCGAATGACTGTTGCCCTTGGTCTTTTCCAGCTCGGACTTGCGGGCGATGACAAAGCCAAAGCCGGGAACGCCCTCAATGCATTTGTTGGCCGAGGATACCATCGCCTCATAGCGGATGCGGTTCACATCCAGATCAATCGCGCCAAAGGCGCTCATTGAATCGACCAGCAATTTGCGGCCCCTTGCATAGACCGCCTCGGATATTTCGGCGACCGGGTTCAGAATGCCCGACGAGGTTTCGCAGTGAATGGCGATGACATGGGTGATGGCCGGGTCGGCATCGAGTGCCGCGCCCACCTCATCGCCGCGCGGCGGCATGTAGTCGCCCTTGTCGATCAAGGTATAGGCACGGCCCAGATAACGCATGGTTTCCGCCGCCCTCAGCCCATAGGCACCATTGGCCAGAACCAGCACCTTGCCGTCACGCGGAATGAAGGTGCCCAGCAGCGCCTCGACACAGTATGACCCCGACCCCTGCATCGGCACGCAGACAAATTCGCCCCTGGTGTCGCCTGCAAGTGCCACAAGCTGGTCGCACAATGATTTGGTCATGGCGCGAAAATCGCTGTCCCATGACCCCCAGTCGCGCAGCATCGCCTGCTTGACCTCATAGGCGGTGGTCAGGGGGCCCGGTGTCAGCAAATAGGGTTCGCCCAGATGCGGTGAGGGAAAAGGTTGATCGGGGGAAGAGGGAGACGGTGACATGAATGCTCCTTCGCGCGGGGTTCGGGTGTTCGGCGTGCTTTTGTCACGTGTCGATATATATGTAAAATCGTTATTTTAGATTGACCTATAAGTATTATCGTATTATTGGTTATGGCCTGATAGAGCGAAGGATAGCCGATGCGCTATGTTCAGTTGCGCGCCTTTCATCACGTCGCGATCTGTGGCGGGTTTTCGCGTGCGGCGGAACATCTTTGCCTGACCCAGCCGGCAATTTCCGATCAGGTGCTGAGAACGGCAGTGCAAAAGTTGGCCACGGAAGTGGCGTGATAATCTCGCTGCGGGCAGCGTAAAATGTTGCCACTTTGGCC
>JBATDH010000416.1:0-4695 GCA_049663365.1 Albidovulum sp.
GTCTGGGCAGACAAGGGCTATGTCAGCGCCGAGCGCGCGGCCGCGTTCTCCGGGCCGGGCAAGGCCTGGGGTGTCATGCGCAAGGCCCCGAAAGGCGGCAAGCTGCATCCCGTCGACAAGTGGGCCAGAGGATGAGCCTGTGGAAGAGGTGGAGGACACCGGCGACATCGCACCGGAAGCAGCACCGGTCGAGGACGCCGATGACACCGTAACGTCTACCATGGACAACGAGGAAGAAGACGAGGGCCTCAAACCGCTCTCCGACCGCCTCGTCATGGAACTGACGGCCCATCGCACCCTGGCGCTGCGCAATGCGCTGGCCCAGGATCCGCAGGTCGCCTTCCTCGCGGCGCTGCACGCGATGGTCCTGCGGCTTTTCTACCGCTACGCCGTCGACAGCTGTGTCGAGATCGAACCCCGCAACGCGGCTTTCGGATCGCAGGTACCAGGCCTCGGTGACACGGGTTACGCGCAGGCCATCGACCAGCGCCACGAGACCTGGGCGGTGAACCTGCCGAAGGCATCCGAGGACCTCTGGGAGGCCCTGACCGAGTTCGACAGCTGCAGCCGCGAGGCGCTCTTCGCCCATTGCGTGGCGACGAGCGTGAATGCAGTCCATGACCCTTACCAGCGCCGCCCGCGCGCCATCGCGCATGCGGATGTGCTGGCCGGGACCGTCGGGCTCGACATGGCCAAGGCAGGCTGGACGGCCACGGGTGACAGCTACCTCGGCCGCGTGACCAAGGCCCGCATCCTCGAGGCCGTGCGCGAGGCGAAGGGTGAGGACGCTGCTAACCGGATCGAAGACCTGAAGAAGGCCGAGATGGTGACGGCAGCCGAGGACCTGCTCTCCGGCACCGACTGGCTCCCCGAACCGCTGCGGACGCCGCCTCTGCCGGAAGAGGACGCACCGGAGATCGAGTTGGTCGACGGCGCGGACCCCGCCGACGATGACGCTTCGGAAGACGATCCCGACAGCAGCGAAGCGCAAACGGCGGAAAACGACGGTGAACCGGCTATCGGAGACTCCGAGCCTTTGGACGAAGATGAAACCGCCGCCGGTGACGCCTTCGCCAAGACAGCCGCCGAGTGACCTTCGAGCAGGTCGGAGATCTTTCCCCCCGAGTTCCGGCAACCTGGGTCCGCCAGAAATGGCGGGCCCCTTTTTCTATCCACGACAGGAGGCACAAAGCATGCACAGCCCCGCCGCCGATATTGCCCGCCGCCTTGCCGAGGATCCCGAGACCGTCTGCCGTCACTACCTCACGAACGGGCGCAAACAGGGCCGATACTGGATCGTTGGCGATGTGCAGAACACGCCGGGCCGCAGCCTCTACGTTCGGCTGACCGGTCCGATCTCTGGTCCCGGTGCGGCTGGAAAATGGACCGATTCCGCAACTGGGCAGCACGGAGACCTTCTGGATCTGATCGCCCTGAACATGGGGATCACCACCCTGACGGACGCGCTGGACGAAGCGCGCAGATTTCTCAGCCTGCCGCAGACGGAAAGTCAACGCACCACCAATCCGCCAGCCTCTCGCGGCTCAACCGAGGCCGTGCGGCGGCTCTGGGCCATGGGCCAGCCGATGTCGGGCACCTTGGCGGAACGCTATCTCGCAGGGCGCGGCCTCACCGGGCTGGGACACCTCGACAGTCTCCGGTTTCACCCAAACTGCTTCTACTGGCGCGAGGATCACGCGCTGACAGACCCGCCTGAGGCTTGGCCCGCCCTACTCGCCAAGGTGACGGACCTCGATGGACGGCTCACCGGCCTGCACCGCACCTGGCTCGATCCTGCTACTGCGGACAAGGCCCCGGTCAATCCAGCACGCAAAGCGATGGGCAATCTCCTCGGGCATGGTGTTCGCATCGGCAAACCGGTCAGCGTACTGGCCGCATGCGAAGGGCTGGAGACCATGCTCTCCCTGCATCAGGCCCTGCCGAAGCTTCCTGTCGTGGCGGCTCTGTCCGCCAACCTGTTGGCATCCAGCAGCGGGGCTGCGCAACCGAAGATAATGATTTTCTTAGGTAATTTCCGCGTCAGCGAGTGTCAGCATGGCAGCAAACTCGCTTTACAAAACCACTGCTCTACCAACTGAGCTATAGGGGCGCGGGTTTCATATAGCCGGGCCTGCGGAACCTGACAAGATCCGCTCGGCATTCGGGGGAAATCCTGTCGGAATACCTTCAGCGTTTTGCCTTTGGTCTGGTTCATCAGATCAAGGCAAAAACAACTATTTCCAACGTTTGCCCGACTTTGCTGGTCTTCAACCTGATTCAGAGTGAAAACAGGTCGCTTGTGTATATTGGGCATAGTGGCATTGCCGGGGTGCACACTCAGCCCGCCTTCTGCACCGCACCCCGCATCCGCCGCGTGACCAGCGACAGGGCCAACAGCACAAATGCCCAATAGGCGATCCAGCCGCCGACAGTGACCCAGTCCGGCTGGGCTCGGTAGCCGGTGAGCGAGGCAACGATGCCGCCGAGGCGCCCGCCATCGTCCAGCAATGCGCTGGTATCCCACAAAGGTGCCGCAAAGGGCAGCACACCGGCACCGATCAGATTGCCGATACCGGTGGTGAAAAGCGCGCAGCCAAGCAGCAGCAGCATCACTTCGGACAGGCGAAAGAACCGGCTCCAGGGCAAAAGGCGGCTGCCCAGTTGCAGCGCTGCATAGGTCAGCAGCGCCGCGATAACCCCCAGCGCAATCGCGGCGATGACAGCCAGCACACCCGTGCCACTGGCCCCGGCCAGCATCCCGTAAAGAAAGACCACGGTTTCGCTGCCCTCGCGGGCGACGGCGATCCCGGCCAGCAGAAACACCGCCCACCACCGGCTGGTACGCGCGGCCTCGGACAGGCCGGTTTCAAGGTCGCGTTTCAGCGTCCGGCCATTGCGGCGCATCCACAGCACCATCTGCACGATCAGCGCGGCGGCGATGAAGATCATCGCGGTCATCATGTCGTCGCGCGCGCCTGCGGGCAGAACTTCGGCAAAACCGAGAACCATCAGCGCAAAGAGAAAGGCCACCGCAAAACCTGCCGCCACCCCGCCCCAGAGATAGGCATGGGCCTGTCGGCCCGCTTTGCCACCAGGATCGTTGCGGCTCAGCCAGCTCGACAGGATGCCGATGACCAGAAGCGCCTCGATGCTTTCGCGCCAGATAACGAAGATGATCTGTCCGGTCATGACCCCTGCCCCAACCTATTCGACGATGATCACGCCGCGCGCGCTGGGTTGATCTTCGTGGAACTCCTCGACGAATTCATAGCTTCCTGCAGGCAGGGCTGGCAAGGTCAGGATGATTTCAGCACCCGGTGCCACCACTTTTTCCTGTTTCAGCCGCTTGCTTTCAAACTCCGCCGCCGAGGCACCCGTGTTGCGCAGCACCAGGGTAGTTTCCTGACCGGCAGTCAGGTTGAGCGTTTGCGGGGTGACGACGCCATCGTTGAACTCGATCACCAGTGGCTCGACCGCATAAGCAGGCGCAAACCCGATAGCACCCGTCAGGCAGAGCGTCGCCAACAGGGTGATGCGACGAAAACGGTTCGATGACTGCATTGGGGGTCTCCTGAATGTCGATATGCGGTTTTTTCCGATTGCGAGCCCCAATAGCCAATCATTTTGCTCAGGTAAAGATATTTCCGACAAAAACACTAAATTAATTAGGGCAAGTCCTGGGCCCATTACCGGTCATGGCCTTGCCCAGTCGCGGCAAACGCGCGCGTTTCAACAGCGCGCGCAGGGATTGGGGCCGCCCTGACAGACGTTCGGCCTCGGCACGCACGGTTTCCACCACAGCGCCCACCTTGTCGGGCGCATCCGACCATATCTGCCAGAGAAAGCCATCGGGGTCACGTCGCTCGACCCCCTCGTCGGTCAGGATATGGCGGGGAAAGTCACCGGCGTTGAAGGTCAGGATCACATCGGCATGACCGGCAATGGCAGCGGCCAGAACATGAATGTCATTTTCGTCCGGCAAATGCAGACGCGCCTCAAGCCCCGGTGTCGCGGCAACAACCGCATCGGGCCAATTCGCGCGCAGACGGGCAATGTCGCCTCGCGCCAGCATTTCCGCCTCCGGTCCCAGCTTGCGGGTGGCGCGGGCCCATTCCTCGAGGATTCGATCCGACCAGAGCGGGGTGTAAAGCCCTGCCCCCGCCACGCCGATCAGAATCTCGCGCAGGACCGTCGGGTAAAGCACACAGGCATCCAGCAGAACCTTCATCAATCCAGCCGGAAGAAAATCGCCTTGAGATAGCCGGTTTCGGCCAGTTGCGGCAGTTGCGGATGATCGGGACCGGCGAAACCGGTATGGATTAGCTGGCCACGCCGCCCGGCCCGGCCGATGCCACGCGCCGAGGCGTTGCGAAAGGCCGTGAGATCAGCGGCATGCGAACACGAACAAAGCCCCAGATAGCCGCCGGGCGCGACCAGTGCTGCGGCCAGTCGGGCCACGCGTTCGTAGGCGCGCAAGCCTGCCGCCAATGTCGGTTTGGAAGGCGCGAAAGCGGGCGGGTCGCAGACGATGAGGTCAAAGGTCTGCCCCTCCTCCGCCAGTGCCTCCATCTCCGCGAAGGCATCGCCACGCCGGGTGGCAAAGCGGTCCGCGACGCCGCTGGCGGCGGCCCCCTCTTCTGCCAGTGCCAATGCCGGGGATGAGCCATCCACCGCCAGCGCCGAAGCCGCCCCCCC
>JBATDH010000417.1:0-11152 GCA_049663365.1 Albidovulum sp.
GGGTTGACGGGGCTCGAACCCGCGACCCCCGGCGTGACAGGCCGGTACTCTAACCAACTGAGCTACAACCGCGCATAGGTCGATTCCGAAGGGCAGTGGCGCGGTTGACGGGGCTCGAACCCGCGACCCCCGGCGTGACAGGCCGGTACTCTAACCAACTGAGCTACAACCGCCCAATGCCCTTGAAATCCACCCCGGCAAGCCGAGGCGTGAGAGGCTGTTTAGTGAGACCGCCGCGCAGCGTCAAGCGCTTATCGTGGCGTTTCCCCCCGTCCCGCATCCGTCCCGCATCCGTCCCGACAGGATGTCACGCTGGGGTCAGGGTTTGGTAACGTCCGCCACAATGCGCGCCGACCAAATGCCCTGGCTCCGCCCGGCGCGAAACGGATCTGTCACGCGGCGGTCAGCCCTTTCTTCCCGGCTTTGGGCTGGAAACGTCCCTGCGCGTGATCGGCAACATAATCGTCAATGTAACCCGCGGCATTGCGGGCAAGACTGTCAACCGCGTCAATCACGAACCGGGCCTTTTCTTCGGTCATCAACGCCGACAGGTTCAACCTGACCCAGCCGGGCTTTTCGGTTTCCTCGCCGGACTGGATTGAGGCCATCACATTTTGCGACGCGCGTTCATCAAGGCCGAGAAGCCGATGCGCATAGGATCCGGCGCAAGCACATCCGCCGCGCGCCTGAACCCCGTGAACATCCGACAAAAGCCGGGTGAAAAGCTGGTGATGCACCCGCCCGCCCTGTCCGTCGCTTACCCGGAAGGAAAAGATCGGCAGGGCTGTGACACCCGTCAGCCCGAGGATTTCGAGATTGGGATTGCCCGACCAGACCGCAAGCGCCTGCGCGCGAAGATGATCCTGCCGCGCGGCAAGCCAGTCGGTGCCCAGTGCCTCTTTGATCATCAGCACGAGGCCCGCACGGATATCGCCGATCACATTTGGCGTGCCGCCTTCTTCGCGGTCCTTCAACTGATCCGAATAGATATGTCCCCAGGGTGAAACAAAGGAAACCGTGCCGCCGCCGGGCAATGTCGGGGTGTGGCGCCGCGCAATCGCGTCGCGCAGGATCATCACGCCCGAGGCCCCCGGCCCGCCGGGAAACTTGTGCGTCGAAAAGACGACCGCGTCCTTTTCGGCGTCGGTGCCGCTGTTCATCCGCATTGGCAGATAGGGGGCGGCACAGCCGTAGTCCCAGACCGCGAGTGCGCCGTGGCGTTTGAGCAGCCGCGTTACCGCGATGTCATCGGTGATGATACCCGTCACGTTCGAGGCCGCGCCGAACGCGCCGACGATCAGACCCGCCCCTTCGGCATCGCGCAATGCGGCTTCAAGCACATCCATATCCGGCCCGCCTTGGGGGCCTTCGGGGATCTCGATCACCTCGGCGCCGCTTTCGCGCCATGGCAGCAGGTTGGAATGATGCTCGTAAGGTCCGACAAGGATGACAGCACGCCGCCCCTCGGCCAGCACAGCGGGAATGTCCAGGAGCATCACGATCCGGTTCAGGCCCGCGGTGGAACCGGAACCGGCAAAGATCACCGACATATCGTCGCCCGCGCCGGTAATGCGGGCAATCTCGGCGCGCATTTCTTCGCGCAGCAGCGTCGTGAAGGCACCGCAATAGGACGCCTGGGTATGGCTGTTGGCGTAATAGGGCAGCACTTTTTCAAGAATGAAATCCTCGACCTGGCGCAGGGCGCGGCCCGAGGCGACATAATCGGCGTATATCAGCGGTTTCGGCCCATAAGGCCCGTCAACCGTCGCCGTCTCGCCGATCAGGCCGGTGCGCAGGACAGCCGGCAGATCGGGCGAACGGAGCAATTTGCGGAAATCATCAAGTGTTGTCATTTATTTTCCTCTTGTCGGTTCAGGGCTGGGCTGGACCATTGCCAAACAAGTGTGCGACTATCACTTGTAAATATTGACACAAAAAACCTGTTGCTTCATCACAGAAATTCTGAATATTGCCGTCAAAATTCTATCATATGGTCTAACTGTGCAAATAAAACTGGATAAAACTGATTGTCGTATTCTGGAAGAGCTTCAGCGCGACTCGTCTCAGTCCCAGCGCGAGCTGGCCGAGCGTATCGGGTTGTCCCAGAACGCCTGCTGGCGGCGGCTGAAGGCGCTTGAAAGCGCCGGCGCGATCCGCAGCCGCACGATTACCTTGAACCGCGAGCGGATCGGTGCCGGGCTGGTTGTGATCATGATGACCCGGACGCGCCACCATTCTGCCGCCTGGCTGAAGGCCTTCCGCAGTCACGTCTCATCCATTCCCGATGTCGTGGATTTCTATCGGATTGGCGGCGATTACGACTATCTCATCAAGGTCGTGACAAGGGATATGGCCAGTTATGACGCCATCTATCGCCAGTTGATTACACGGGTCGAGCTGGAGACGGTTACGTCCTATTTCGCCATGGAGGCGATCGAAGAGCAGCGGCCAATTGTCCTGTCGTCGAAATGACCCGCCGCGCAACCTGCTCGGCCACCGGCCGCGACATGTGGCTGAACGGGTTCGGGCCGGTTGGGGCGGCTATCGGTTCGCATTGAGGATCGCGACGACCTCATCCAGACGGGCCGCGTCGCCCGCAGCGATGACGGTGCCTGTCATGTCGAAGGACAAGGCATTGCCCTGCCAGTCGGTGAAATGCCCCCCCGCGCCCTGAATGACGGCGGCGCTGGCGTATACGTCAAATGAATCCAGCCCCCCGTCAACCGCCAGATCGGTCCGGCCAGAGGCCAGCACGGCATAGGCATAGCACGACCCGCCATATTGCACATATTGCACGCGTTTGCGCAGGCGGGTGAAGCGTTCCAGTTCATCCGGTGACATGAAATCGGCGTTGCTACAGGTCGCGAATGCCGTTTCCAGCGCGCCGCAGGGACGCACCCGTACGGATCTGCCATTATGTTGCGCAAATCGATGGGCAACGCCGGTCCAGCGGTCCGATGTCGCCGGATGGTCGATCACGCCGATATAGGGCGCGCCTTTCCAGGCCAGACTAATCAGGGTGCCGTAAACCGGAATACCGGCGATGAACGGCGCGGTGCCGTCGATCGGGTCGAGTATCCAGACGAACTCGGCGTCGATATTGGTGTTTTCGAATTCCTCGCCCAGTATGCCGTGATCGGGATAGGCCTTCGTGATCATGTCGCGCAGCGCCGTCTCGACCGCCTTGTCGGTGGTTGTCACGAAAGATGCATCGGCTTTCAGCTCGATTTCGGGCCGGCTTTGACGCGCATTCAAAAGCATGGCCCGGCTTTGATCGGCGAGCCTTTCGGCAAAGCCGAGAAATTCCTGGCTGGGGGGCGTGGCGGTGGTCATTCTGGCGCTCTTTCAATGGCTGAGGATTTGGCTGAGGAAAAGTCTGGTTCGCTGGTTCTTCGGGTTCCTGAAAAACGCTTCCGGTTCGGCCTCTTCGACGATCTCGCCCGCATCCATGAAAATCACCCGGTCCGCGACCGACCGGGCAAAGCCCATTTCATGGGTCACGCAGATCATGGTCATGCCGTCTTTGGCCAGATCGACCATGACATCGAGAACCTCGTTGATCATTTCGGGATCAAGCGCCGATGTCGGTTCGTCAAACAGCATCACTTCGGGTTTCATGCAAAGCGCGCGCGCGATGGCCACACGCTGTTGCTGGCCGCCGGAAAGCTGGATGGGGTATTTATCCGCCTGTTCGGGGATTTTAACCCGTTCCAGATAATGCATCGCAACTTGCCGCGCATCTTCCTTGCCGGTCTTGCGCACCAGCCGCTGCGCCAGCATCAGGTTCTTGAGAATGGTCATGTGCGGAAAAAGGTTGAAGCTTTGAAACACCATGCCGACCTCGCGGCGCACGGCGTTGAGGTCTTTGAGCGCGTCGGTCAGTTCGGTCCCGCCGATGATGATCCGGCCCTGGTCGTGTTTTTCCAGCCGGTTGATGCAGCGGATCATGGTGGATTTGCCTGACCCGGAGGGGCCGCAAACCACGATGCGTTCGCCTTTGGCGACGTTCAGATTGATGTCTTTCAATGCCTGGAAACTGCCGAAATGCTTGCCGACATGCTGCAATTGAATAAGCGGTTCCAAAGATGTCATGGCAGCCTCATTTGCGGGTGTACCGGCCGAGGAAAAACTCGACCCTGCCCAGGAATTTCTGGATGATGAAGGTCAGGATCATGTAGATGATCGCCAGGGATATGAAGATTTCATAGGGGGCATAGGTCTGGGCGACGATGGTGCGGGCGATGCCTGTCATGTCGGCCAGCGTGATGGTGCTGGCCAGCGCCGTCGATTTCAGCAGGCTGATGAAGTCATTGCCATAGGCCGGAAGCGCCAGCCGCGCGGCAATCGGCGTGGTGAGATAGATGAACCTTTGCGGCCTTGACAGGCCCAGCGCCTCGCCCGCCTCCAACACGCCGCGATCCACGCCCAGCACCCCGCCGCGCAGAATTTCCGACACGTAAGCCCCGGTGTTCAGCGTCAGCGCCACGATGGCGCAGCCGAACGGTTCGCGAAAGACCGACCACAGGATGCTTTCGCGGATGAAATCAAGCTGCGGGAACCCGTAATAGACGATGAATATCTGCACCAGGATCGGGGTGCCGCGAAACACATAGATATAGACCTGCGCGGGCCAGGACAGATACCATTTGCCGCTGATCCGCATCAGCATGAGACCGATGGCCAGCATCAGCCCCAGAACGGCGGACAGGAGCAAAAGCTGAAAGGTCAGCCCGATGCCCGCCAGCATTTTCGGCAAGGCCGCGACGATCAGGGACAGATCAAAGCTCATTTCGCCACCATGTGCCGGTGCCCATAGCGTTCAAGGCCCATGACTGTCAGCGTGATCACCGTCGAAAAGCCCAGATAGATCAGGCCGACGACGATATACATGGTGAAGGGTTTGCCGGTCGTGCCAATGGCCTGTTTGGCGACAAACAGGGTTTCATTGAGACCGATGATCGAGATCAGCGCGGTATCCTTGATCAGCGACAGCATGTGATTGCCGAAGGCAGGCAGCGCCAGCCGCCACATCTCGGGTACGCGAATGTAGAAAAACGTCTGAACATGGCCCATGCCCAGCGCGTGGGCCGCCTCGATACTGCCGGGCCGCACCCCCAGAAAGGCACCCCGAAACGTTTCGGTGGCGTAGGAGCCGACGATCAGGGCAATCGCGATCGTTCCGGCCCAGAAGGGCGGCACATCAAGGAATTTTACGGTCGGATCGAACATCTGGGCGATGGCGGTCAGCGTGATGGCTGAGCCGAAATACAACAGCAGGATCACCAGAATTTCCGGCGTGCCCCGAAAAACCACCGTATAGGCCCCGGCAAGCCTTTGCGCGATACCGCTGTCAGAAAGCTTGGCCGCCGCCCCGATCAGCCCGAAAAGGACCATCAGGACCAGCGAGGCCAGAAACACTTGTCCGACAACGACCGACCCCCAGAAGAAATCATCCCACCATCCGGACAAGACCTCCAATTCACGCGCCCCCTTGGTTGAACCGGTCGTTCCGGATAAATGGCAAGATGCAGCGGCGCATCCAGGTGGTGCGCCGCCGCTGGTTCAGATCAACCGTCGCCCCATTTCTGGTTGTGAATCGGGAACGGGAAGTATTTCAGCGCATATTCGGTCAGCTTGCCGTCATTGATCAACTGCTTGATCGCCGCATCGAGACGCGCCTTCAGTTCTGGCTGGCCCTGCCTGAGACCGATGCCGACGCCAATTCCGAAATATTCCACATCGTCAATAGCCGGGCTGATGAACTCAAAGCCGCTGCCCTCGTCGGTTGACAGAAAGCGCAGATGCGCCTTCATGGGATTGGTCATGATCGCATCGACACGGCCGTTGCGCAGATCGAGATAAAGCGGTTCCGAGCCGTCATAAAGCACCACCTCGGCATCGGGCAGTTTCGCCTTGAACCAGCTTTCATAGGTCGACGCCCGTTCCAGACCGATTTTCAGACCGGCGAAGTTTTCCGGGATCGGGTTGCCTGCGTCGTCGAACAGGTTCAGGTCGCGCCCGGATTTGCCGATAAGCCGACCCACCGAATCCCGGTAGGGGCTGGAAAAGTCGATCTTTTCAAGGCGTTCATCGGTGATCGACATCGACGCCACGATCAGGTCGAACTTGTTGGCCAGAAGGGCCGGGATCATGCCATCCCATTGCTGGCAGACAAATTCCAGATCGGCTCCGATGATTTCGGCGACACCTTTGGCCACATCCACGTCATAGCCCGCAAGCTCGCCCGCATCGGTGCGGTAGTTGAAGGGCGCATAGGTGCATTCCATCCCCACGCGCAGCGTCTCGGCCGAAACCGGTACCCCCGCGCCGATCGCAAAGGCGACCGAGGCAGCGGCAATCAGTCTTGTCACTTGTCTCATTGTTCTAGCTCCTCCTTGTTTATGTAACCACGGGCCTGTTTCAGTCGGTTAGTGTGACCGCTTTTTCGATTTCGCTTAACGCGCGCTCCACCTCTTTTTCAGTATTGTAATGCGCCAACCCGATCCGAAGAACGCCTTCGTCCAGAGGCAGGTTCAATGCCCTGGCCGGTTCATAGGCATAATTGTGACCGTGCCAGACAAAGATGCCCGCCTTGCCAAGGGCGGTCGCGATGCTGTCGGGCGTGTGTCTGGCATGACGGAAGGATACCGTGGGCACCCGATCGCCGATCCGGTTGGGGTTGGTAATGCCATAAAGCGTCACCCCCGGCATGGACTGAAGCCCGGCGATCAACCTGTTGGTCAGCGGCTCTTCATAGGCCCGGCAGGTTTCATAGGCCTTAGCAATCAAATCCCGCCGATTTCCCGTGCCGCCGCAAAGCCCGCCAAGCGCTTCGAAATAGCCGATCGTCGCGGACAGCCCGGCCAGAAGCTCATATTGCGGTGTGCCCAGTTCGAACCGGTCGGGGCTTTTGTCGGACACGCAGCGCCCCTTGTAGGGGTAAAGCGAGGTCAGAATGTCGCGCCTGCCCCAGACAATGCCCAGATGCGGTCCAAAGAATTTATAGGCCGAGCAGGCCAGAAAATCACAGCCCAATTCCTGAACATCCACCAGATGGTGCGGCGCAAGCTGAACCGCGTCGACATAGACCAGCGCCCCCGCATCCCTGGCGATTTTGGCCAGCGCGCGCACGTCGTTGATCGAACCGGTCATGTTGCTGGCATAGTTGAGTGCGACCAGACGGGTGCGCGCGCTGAGTTGTGCGGCGAGATCATCGGGTTCGACCTGCCAACTGTCGCGGTTGAAATCGACCCAGCGGATTTCAAGCCCCTTGTCCCTGGCAATCTCGAGCCAGGGGCCGACATTGCCTTCATGTTCCATCCGGGTGATCACGATCTGATCGCCGGGCGCAAAGTCATGGCAGATGCTGCGTGACAGATGAAAGGTCAGTGCCGTCATGCTTTGGCCGATCACCACCTCTTCGGCCGATTGCGCCCCCAAAAACAGCGCCATATCCTCATGCGCCCTGAGCGCGACATGATCGGTGGCGACACTGGTGCGGAAATGGCCACCCGAATTTGACGCATTGTGGAGCAGATAGTGGCCGATCGCGTCCACGACCGTGGCGGGAACCTGCGTACCGGCGGGATTGTCGAAATAGGTTCGGCCAGCGCCGCCGTCCGTCACGCAAAGCGACGGAAATCGTGCGCGGATTTGAGAAACCGGAAATTCCATCATGCCCTTTCAGCCGTGACGCCGCCGACAAATTCGGCCGCCTTTGCCCAAGTGTCATCCGAATGCCCCGCTTGCCCAATCATCCCAAAGGATGAGACGTGGCTTGATTACGCGCCGCCTTCGTCTGTTAATGGGGAGGAAAACCAGCTTTGGCCGCCAACCCATGAAACATGACATGCCCGCTGCCCGCGACACCGCCATCCCCGACGAGGCGATAACAGCCCTGATCAATCTGATCGGGCAGGACCATTTCGCCGCGGCACTGGGCGAGGTGCTGGAAAGGAAATTCGGGTTCGACTGCTTTTACATCTTTCTCTACCGGAAAAAAGTCGCTCCGGCGGCGCTGGCGATTTGCCCCGATCCGACACGGCATGAACGCGGTCTGAAAAACTATCTGCGCTTTACCTATGTGATCAATCCGGCCTACCGCGCCTTTCAGAAGGGCGAAGCTGCCGGTGTCTATCTGATTTCCGACTTCATCCAGAACGACAGGCAGACGATCATCGACGCACATAGTGTCGATGTTCATATCGAGGATTCCGAGCCCATCGGCTATCGCACGCCGGGCTGGCCCAAGAACATGGCCGAGGTGATCGCCCTGATCAATCTGCCCAACGGAACCGCGCTTGATTTCAGTTTTCTCACGCCGCTTGGCAGTGAAAAAACCCGCCAGTGCCGGAAACTGCTTGAACGGCTTTTCCCGTTCCTCAACGCGGTCCTGTTGCGCCAGTTCGCCGTTGATCCCGCCAGCCTTGATGCCGCCAATACCAAGGCGGATCAGGAAGACAGGTTTCTCGATTTCGGTGGCGAGGTTCTGACGGCGCGCGAACGCGAGATCGCACAGCTCATCCTGATCGGGCACAGTTCCAGCTCGATCTCGCTGAACCTGGGCATTTCACTGCCAACGGTCAAATCCCATCGGCGCAACATCTATACGAAACTGCAAATCTCGTCGCAGGCCGAACTTTTCAGCCTGTTTTTGCTGCATCTGAAATAGGCATCCGTTCCGGCTGGGTCAAAAAAGGCCGGGGGCCGACCAGACCGGATTGCCATCGACCATGGTCAACAGCACCTGCGTGTCGCCGATATCCTGGGCCGGGCAGGTGAATATGTCGCGGTCGAGCAGGATGAAATCGGCGTATTTGCCGATCCCCAGCGTGCCGGTACCCTCACTGCGCCAGGCTGCCGCCGCCGCCTGCACGGTATAGCCCGCGACCGCCTCGATGCGGCTGATGCATTCCTGCGGCACAAAGGCCGGGACCGCGCCATCACTTGCAGGCGGCTGGCGGGTGACAGCGGTTTCGATGATTTCAAAGGGATTGAGCGTCGAGACCCCCCAATCGCTTGACAGCGCCATCGCCGCCCCGGCATCAATCAGCGACCGGAACGCGTAAATCCAGCGGCTGCGGTCATTGCCGACCATCGGCACCGCGATCTCGGTCACGGCGGGTTCGTTGCGCGCCCAGAGAGGTTGCACATTGGCCATCACCCCAAGCGCGCGAAAGCGCGGCAGATCATCCGGGTCGAGAAACTGGATATGCGCGATCTGATGCAGTGACGGCCAGTCACCATTGACCCGGCGCGCCGCTTCCATCCCGTTCAGCGCCGCGCGCACGGCCATATCGCCGATGGCGTGAACATGGATCTGGAAGCGGGCCGCATCCAGCGCGGTAAAGAGATCGTCGATCTGGTCAGGGGCGAACATCAGGGGCGCGTTGCCGCCCTCGGCATCCGAATAGGGCGCAATCATCGCCGCCGTGCGATTTTCAATCACGCCGTCCAGAAAGAACTTGGCCGAATGCACCTTGAAATGCGCACCGCGCGCGCTGGCCCTGAACCCGCTCAGGCGCGCAACCGCCTCTGCCGCGCTGTCTCTGGCCGATACCAGCGCGGTGGCAGCAACGCGCAAGCTCAGCTCTCCGGCGTCCTCCAGATTGCGGTAGACGCGGACATGGCGTTCCTCGACCTTGGCATCCAGAACCCCGGTAATGCCATGCCGGTGCGCCAGGGCCTGCGCCCATTTCACCCCGCGGGCAAAATCGTCATCCGAGGGCTGCGGCATCCGTTTTTCGGCCCAGGCCACGGCGTTTTCGTAAAGCATCCCCGTGGCGACACCCTGCGTATCGCGCACGAAATGACCGTTTCGGGGATCGCCGGCAGCAGCGGTCAAACCGACCGCCTCGCATCCCTTGGTGTTCAGACAGGCATTGTGCCCGTCCGAGGCAACGATCAGGCAAGGACGGTCCGCCACCGCCCTGTCCAGCAGGTGCCGGTCGAGATTGTCGGCGCTGAAGGTGGAGGACGACCAGCCCGTGCCATTGACCCAGGGCCGGTCATGGGTTGCCGCGAAAGCCGACAGCATGTCAATCAGCGCCGCGGGCCCGCGCGCGCCGGACAGATCGGCATTCTGGCTGTAATCCTGGCCGCTGTCTTGCAGATGGATATGCGTGTCCTGAAATCCGGGCAGAACCAGCCGGCCCCCGGCGTCGATCACGCGGGTCTGTGGCCCGGCCAGCGCCCGCATATCCGCATCCGACCCCAGCGCCAGCACACGATGGTCGCGCACCGCCATGGCGCGCGCCTCGGGGATGCAGCCGTCCATGGTGACGATACGGGCATTCAACACGACAAGGTCGGCACGGGCCATGAGCGACACTTTCTTTGCAAGAACGATCCGGGCGGCAGATTGACCGCAATCCCCCCCTGCTGACAAGCCGGTTCAATCGGGAATTTTGTGGCCAGATCTTTCCCACTTCCCAGAACCGGGAAGCCATGCCAGAGTATTTTATCCAATTCAAAATCAGAGGCATCAAAATGCAACGCGTCAAATTCATCGACCGGATGGCACAGGGAAAGCTGTCGCGCCGTCAAATGCTGCAATCCGCCGGGGCCTTTGGTGTCGGGCTGACGCTTCTGCCGCGCGGCGTGCGCGCCGCAGGCGGGCCGCTGACCTGTCTTGAATGGGGCGGCTATGACGCCGTCGAATATGTCGGCTCCTATGTCGCCAAACACGGCGCCTTGCCGGATTTCTCGATTTTCGGCGGCGAGGAAGATGCGCTGGCCAAGGTGCGCGCCGGATTTGCCGCCGATGTCATGCATCCGTGCAACTATTCTGTCGGCCGCTTTGTCAATGCCGGTCTCGTGACCGAAATCGACACCGCGCGCCTGTCGAACTGGTCCGACATCTTCCCCGCCCTGCAAACCGCCGAAGGTGTCGTGCTGGATGGCAAGGTGGTCATGGCCCCCGCCGACTGGGGCAATTCCTCGATCGCGTACCGGGCCGATCTGATCGACCCCGCGTTCATTGCCAACCCGTCATGGTCGATCTTCTATGACGAGGCCTATGCGGGCAAGGTTTCCATGCTCGACAACGAACTGGTGATCCAGATCGGCGCGATGGTCGGCGGGATGAGCTATGACGAGGCCTACAAGCTGTCGGGCGACGCTTTGGCCGCGGCGGCAAAGGAATGGGACACCA
>JBATDH010000418.1:0-4106 GCA_049663365.1 Albidovulum sp.
GCGCTGCAACGCTTTGCCGCCCTTGCCGAGGGCATGGCTTTGCCGCCGCTCAGTTGCGTGGCCACCGCCGCCGTCCGCGACGCCGAAGACGGACCTGAATTCCGTGCCGATGCCGAGGCGAAAACCGGGTTGAAACTCTGGGTCATTGATGGGCTGGAAGAGGCGCGACTATCAGCGCAAGGTGTGCTGCTGGGTTGGCCCGAGGCCGAAGGTCTGGTCTGCGACATCGGTGGCAATTCGATGGAACTGGCCGAAGTGTCGGGCGGTCAGGTCGGTCGACGTGTGTCATCGCCGCTGGGGCCGTTTCGGCTGCAACAGATAGAGAACGGCCCAAAAGGCGTCACGAGCTATGTGCGCAAGGTGATGAAAGGGCTGGCGAGTGAGATAGGCACCGATCATGACCGCATCTATCTGGTCGGCGGATCGTGGCGGGCAATCGCGCGGCTGGATATGGAGCGGCGCAAATATCCGATGACGGTCTTGCATGAATACCGGATGGAACCGGATGAACTTATCAAGACAATCGACTGGATCGGCAAGAACGACCTGATGACCCTGCGCGCGCGCACCGGAACCTCGGCGGCGCGGATGGAACTGGTCCCCCTGGCCAGCCGCGTGTTGCGCCAGTTGATCCGCACCTTCAAGCCCAAGGAAATCGACATTTCCTCCTATGGTATCCGCGAAGGGCTGCTTTACGAACAGATGCCGAAAAAGCTGCGCGCCCGCGATCCGCTGATCGAGGCCTGCCGCTTTGCCGAAAAGACCGCCGCACGGATGCCCGGCTTTGGCAAGAAGCTGCATGATTTCCTGCGCCCGCTTTTTGCCAGTGCCACACCTGAACGCAACCGCCTGATCAAGGCAGCCTGCCTTTTGCATGACACGACCTGGCGGGCGCATCCTGACTATCGCGCCGAGGCCTGTTTTGATAATGTCACCCGCGCCAATTTGGGCGGCCTCAGCCACGGTGAAAGGGTATTTCTGGGCCTTGCTCTGCTGCACCGCTACAAGAATTCCCGCGCCGGATCGCGGCTCGAACCGGTTTTCGCACTGCTGAGCGACGAACAAATCCAGGAGGCAGAAATACTGGGCAAGGCGATGCGTTTTGGGGCAATGTTTTCGGTCAAGGCACCCGAAGAGGCTGGCGCACTGCACTGGTCGGAGGACAAAAAGGAGCTAGAGCTTTTGCTTTACCCCGCCGCCATTGCGCTTTTCGGCGAGGTGGCCCAGGCCCGGTTCAAATCACTGGCCGACGCCATGGGGGCCACGGCAACGGTCACGCTCGCCAAATCATGACCCGCCCCCCCGCGCCGTCACCGCCCCATTTGCCCGCAACCAGTCACACAGCGAAGCGAGCAGGACAGCGGCCAGGAAATATAGCGTTTCGACTTATATTTGAATCACCTTTCGCTGCCTGAAATCAAAGATTTGGGCGCGATAGGTGATAAGATATGGCTCAAGGTAAATTCGAAACGCTTGTCGTCGCGTTTGTCGCAGCGGCGGGCAGCCGCCGGGAAGTATTTGATTTTGCTAAATAACCTCTGACATGATTTCACCCGCACCGGGCTTCCCATGTGCTTCCAAAGCTAGAAGAGAAAGTTAGAAACTCCATCCAGGTCTTTGATTTTATTGGCGCACCCGACAGGATTCGAACCTGTGGCCTCTGCCTTCGGAGGGCGATCCCAATCCTTTGATGGTGATAATTTGTTTTCTATTAGCAATGGTTTAATGGTCTCCCCGTACCGCTGCATCTCGCCAGAATCGGCGACCGAGTGTCCTAAAATTGCCCCAAGCAGCGCTAGGCTCGCGGCAACCAGCCGAGTTCCTTCTCGATGGTGTCTCGGTAGGCAATTCTGACCTGCTTCGGCGCGCGCCTGAAATACTCTTCAGCCTTCGCAAGCGCCTCGCCCTGGAGCCCCCGTGAAGGAACGCTTTGCTTGCCATAATAGAAGAAAAAATAGAATGCTCATAAACGACCTACAATTCGGCCCGCTGTTACTGAGCGACAAACAAGTCGCCAAACTCCTCGGATGCCACCGAAACAACATATGGAATCGCGTGCACATGTACCTGCTACCGCATCCCATTAAATGGGAGGGTAAGACCGTTTGGCGTCGGCGAGACATCGAGGAATTCGTCGATACTCTCTAAATTTGAGTGATGGGCTAACTGGTGGGCTACGAACCAGACTTCAAAAATATACTAATTATTCCATATATTTACGATAATAAATGGTGCGCCTAACGAGAGAGAACTCAAACTCTCTCTTTGACGTGCTTGAAGAATGGGAACGCCATCTCACGCAACTAGACCTTGATGGTCGGGAGCGTGGAGATGAAGTATCCAAAAAATGATTTCAATGACTTAGCTAACAAGAAAGTTGAGAAAGGCCATACGCCTTTCTCGCTGCGGCTTAGCTTCGATGAACGTGGCCTGCTGGAGCATGATGCTGCGGGGCAAGCATTAGGGGCATATATCCGCGAACGCCTGTTCGGCGAGGATGTGACGCCTCGGACGACACGGGGCAAGTTTCCGATCAAAGATCAGGCCGCGCTCGGGCGTGTGCTTGGGGCGCTTGGCGCATCGCGCCTTTCTGCCAATCTGAACCAACTCGCTAAGGCCGTAAACACGGGCTCTCTGCCCGTGACGCCAGAAACCGAAGAGGAATTGCGCAAGGCGTGCGCGGCGGTAATCGCCATGCGGGAAGACATCCTGAACGCGCTTGGACGCGATATTAATCGCGGTCCGAAACCGTGATTATCAAGGCCAAAGAACGCGGCGGCGGCGCGCAACTGGCGCGCTACCTGCTGACCATGCGGGATAACGATCATGTCGAGCTGCACGAGGTGCGCGGCTTCGTTAGTGATGATCTGCGCGGCGCGTTTCTTGAGGCCGAGGCGATTGCGGCAGGCACGCGCTGCACGAACCATCTGTTCTCGATCAGCCTGAACCCGCCGCAAGAAGCCAATGTCAGCGGCGAGGAATTCGAAGCGGCGGCGAACGCGGTCGAGCGCAAGCTCGGCCTTGAAGGTCAGCCGCGTGCGATTGTATTCCATGAAAAGGACGGGCGGCGGCACGCGCATGTCGTTTGGTCGCGCATTGATGCGGAACGGATGCGGGCAATCAATCTCTCGCACTACAAGCTGCATTTGCGCGATGTGTCGCGGGAGCTTTTCCGCGCGCATGGCTGGGAAATGCCCGAAGGGCTGCGCAACTGGCGGGAGCGCGATCCACTCACCTTTTCCCGCGAAGAGTGGCAACAGGCACGGCGCGTCGGCCTCGATCCGAAGCAGGTCAAGGCGGTATTCCAAGAGGCTTGGAGCCGTTCGGATTCAAGTTCTTCTTTTGCCCAATCGCTGAAAGAGCGTGGATTCACGCTCGCCCGTGGGGATCGGCGCGGCGTGGTCGCCGTCGATTATCGCGGCGAAGTTTACGCCGTCGCACGGCAGGCAGGCGTGAAGACGAAGGATGTCGTGGCACGGATCGGTGATCCAGAAGCACTGCCCTCGGTCGATCAGGCCAAGGCGGCGCTTTCCGCACGCATGACGGATCGGATCAAGGGGTTTGTCCGTCAGGCCGAACTTGAGGCGGGGCAAGGCCGCACTGCGCTGGAATTCCGCCGCAGCGAGATGGCGGGACGGCATCGGGAAGAGCGCAAAACTCTGCGCGAGGCGCAGGAAAAGCGCCAAACTGCCGAAACCAATGCGCGCGCGGCGCGACTGCCGCGCGGCTTCTCAGGCATCTGGCAACGCATCACGGGCAAGCATGGCAAGATCAGGGAACAGAACGAGCGCGCCGCCTGGGCGGCGCTGCTGCGAGATCGCGGCGAGCGTGATGATCTGATCGCAAGTCATCTCGATGAGCGGCGCGATTTGCAACATGACCTTCGGGAACAGCGCGAGAGGCAACAGGCCGATCTTCTGCTGCTGCGTGAGGATATCGCCCGCTATCAAGAGATGGCGTTGCCCGAACGGACCGCAGAACGGCGCGAGCAGGAACGCGAAGGGCAGAAACGGACGCGCGGGCGCGATAGAGGCCGCGACTTTGGGTTTGATCGATAATAGAAAGGAGGCCCGCCATGAACGAACCAGATTGGATCACGTATGTAC
>JBATDH010000419.1:0-5713 GCA_049663365.1 Albidovulum sp.
GCCTCATAGACCGGGCGGCCGTCGTTGGGTTTGGCGTAGCCTTTGGAGGTGTCCCAGAAGGCGTGGTAGGTCGCCTTGGGAAACTTGCTGTCGTCATAGCCCATCACGTTCGGCACCGCGACGCGGATGCGTTTTTGCTTGTCATCCAGCATCAGCACGGCGTTGCACTTCTCGCACAGACAAATCTCCAGCGGGCCGTTCGGGTTGTCGGCGTTGAAGGGCACGCGTTTCATCGCAGATTCGTTGCTGGTCTTGAGGTCGCCGTGATTGAAGAAAGCGACATGAGTCATCTGCTGGCCGGTGACCTTCTTGCAGACATTGCAGTGACATTCGTGATTGTCGATCGGTTCGGCGGTGGCATGAACCTTGTGATGTTCGCAGCCCCCGGAATACTTGTCTGCCATTTGAACCCCCTGTGAAATGGTTTCATTGTCCTCTCAGAGCGGATACCTTTCCGACTCGGAGAGGCACCTCTGACGTGGGGTCAACCTAGCACAGATTTTGAGTTGTACAGCGGGCCGATCATGTCGATGCAAAAAAACGTCCCGGTTTTGGCGGGGGCGGTTCTTTCAAGGTTGAGGCCCCGGATCGGGTCCGGGGCTGCGGTGTGACTTTGGGGTCGGGGTTACGCCCGGCATTTCAGGGCATGAGATCGATCATGGTTTCGACGATATGGCCCAGCAGATCAACACTTCTGTCGGCGTTCTCGACCGTCAGGTAGTTCCACGCGTTGGGCAACAGCCACATCCTTTCGTAGCCGCCCACCTGCACACGTTCGCCGGCTGGTGACTTCAGCCAGATCGAATAGTCGAACTGATGCATCACCCGCGCGCCGCTGCGCGCGAAGTAGATGTCGAGGGCGATCTGCCACTCTCCGCATCGGCCGGCATGCCGTGTCAGTTCGGCATTGAGCCTTTCGGGTTGTGCGCCGAACAGCCCATGTGCCATTTCGGCGATCTTCCGGCGCAGATCCCGCGGCGGGATCGGCACCAGATCGTCGAGGCTCTGCGCCAGGGGCGGCCGTGGCAGCAGATCATCGGGTGAGAGGCCAAGCTGCTGCGCCCAATCGCCCAGGGTGGCGAACGCGGGATCCTTGCGCACACCCGCAATGACCTTGATCGGCACCGTTGCGACACTGCGTACCCACGCATTCCGTTCCAGATGTGACTTGTAGGCTGCCAGGACCGGGAAGGTGTTGAGGTGACGCCGGGTCACCTCGATGCGGGCGGCGACCGGTGGCGTCGACGCTTCATAGGCCGTCCAGTCTGACAAAAGCGCCGCAACGCCGTCCGGCGACAGGCCATCGAGATAGGCGACGCAGGTGACGGCGGAGGTGTTGGGACAACCGCGCAGGATCGGCCAGCCCTGCGCGGCCTGCTTCGCGCGGTGGATGTTCAGCTTCTGGTTCAGCATATGGCCCATGGATCGGCTTTTTTCTTAACCGCGACCTATGGGGGAAACCGGGCGGATTTGTGGCGCTGCCCCCCGGCAAGGGCAAAACGCCCCGGCCTTTCGACCGGGGCGTTCCTGAGCGGTTGAGGCCCCGGATCGGGTCCGGGGCTGCGGCGTGACGGTATCAGCCGCGCTCTTCGATGATCTTGACCATATGCGGGATCTTGGCGACCATGCCGCGGACCGACGGCGTGTCTTCCAACTCGCGGGTGCGGTTCATCTTGTTCAGGCCGAGACCCACAAGGGTCGCGCGCTGGTCGGCGGGGCGGCGGATCGGCGACCCGATCTGCTTGACCACGATGGTTTTCTTGCTTGCCATTGTCCGGTCTCCTTACGCTTCTGCCGTTTCGGCCGACTCGGCGACGTCAGGCTTTTTCAGGATGTCGGCGACCTTTTTGCCGCGACGCTGGGCCACCTGGCGGGGGCTCGATTCCTGTTGCAGGCCGTCGATGGTGGCGCGGATCATGTTATAGGGGTTGGCCGAGCCCAGCGACTTGGCCACAACGTCCTGAACGCCCAGCATCTCGAAAACAGCGCGCATCGGACCACCGGCGATGATGCCGGTACCGGCAACGGCCGTCCGCATCACCACCTTGCCAGCGCCGTGACGGCCCTGGGTGTCGTGATGGAGCGTGCGGCCATCGCGCAGCGGCACGCGGATCAGCGAGCGCTTGGCCTGTTCGGTGGCCTTGCGGATCGCCTCGGGCACTTCTTTCGCCTTGCCCTTGCCAAAGCCGACGCGACCGCGCTGGTCACCGACCACCACGAGGGCCGCGAAACCAAAGCGCTTGCCGCCCTTGACGGTTTTCGACACGCGGTTGATCGCCACCAGACGGTCGGCGAATTCCGGGGTTTCCTCGCGGCTGTCGCGGCGGTCCCGGCGGTTATCTCTTTCTGCCATAGGGCATTCCTTCGTTTGGTGGCGCGGTCATTGCGCCGTCAGGGCCGATCCTGGTGCCCCGGAACTTGGTCCGGGGCCCGGATCATCGGGGCGACGCGAACGCCACCCGCATGTGTCAGAACTTCAGGCCACCTTCACGGGCGGCTTCGGCCAAAGCCTTGATACGCCCATGAAAAAGAAACCCGCCACGGTCGAAATAGCAGCTATCGACCCCGGCCTTCTTGGCGCGTTCGGCAATGGTCTTGCCGATCTTTGCCGCCGCTTCGACGTTGTTCTTGCCGACGATGCCCAGATCCTTTTCCAGGGACGAGGCCGAGGCGAGAGTGACACCATTGGTATCGTCGATCAACTGCACGCTGATGTTCTTGGAGGAACGGTGCACCGAGAGGCGCGCGCGCCCGTCAGCCATTTTCCGCAGTTTGTTCCGAACGCGCAGGCGGCGCTTGAGGAACAGTTCCCGTTTGCTGTTTGCCATTTTATCGCGTCCTTATTTCTTCTTGCCTTCCTTGCGGAAGATGAACTCGTCCTTGTATTTGATCCCCTTGCCCTTGTAGGGCTCGGGCGACCGCCATTCGCGGATATTCGCCGCGACCTGGCCAACGAGTTGCTGGTCGATACCTTCCACAACGATTTCGGTTTGCTTGGGGGCGGTCACTGTCACGCCTGCCGGCACCTCGAAGTTCACTTCGTGGCTGTAGCCGAGCGAGAGTTTCAGCACATTGCCCTGCATCGCGGCGCGGTAGCCCACGCCGTTGATCTCAAGCTCGCTCTTGAAGCCGGTGCTGACCCCGGTCACCAGATTGGCGACCATCGAGCGGGTCATGCCCCATTGCTGGCGCGCCCGTTTGGACGTGCCGCGCGGGGTGACGGTGATTTCCTCGCCTTCAAGCTTGATCGTCACGTCATCGGTGGCGGTAAAGCTGCGGGTGCCTTTCGGCCCCTTCACTTCCACGCGCTGGCCCGAGACGGTGGCCGAAACGCCCTTGGGCAGTTCGACCGGTTTCTTTCCAATCCGAGACATCCTGCCCTCCCTAGAATACGGTGCAGAGCACTTCGCCGCCAACATTGGCGGATCGTGCGGCTGCATCGGACATAACACCTTTCGGCGTGGAGACGATTGACACACCAAGACCGTTACGCACATTCGGGATTTCCCGAACATTGGCGTAGACGCGGCGGCCGGGGGTCGATACGCGCTTGATTTCGCGGATCACCGGGGTGCCTTCGAAGTATTTCAGGCTGATTTCCAGTTCCGGCAGGCCGCTGGCCCCCGTCACCTTTTCATAGCCGCGGATATAGCCTTCGCCCGCCAGCACATCCAGAACCCAGGCACGCAGCTTGGAGGCCGGGGTACGAACGGTGGATTTGCCCCGCAATTGCGAGTTGCGGATACGCGTCAGCATATCGCCAAGAGGATCGTTCATCGACATTCTCGTTCCCCCTTACCAGCTTGACTTCACCATGCCGGGGATCTGGCCCATCGAGGCCAGATCACGCAGCATGATGCGCGACAGTTTCAGTTTGCGGTAATACGCATGCGGACGACCGGTAAGCTGGCAGCGGTTGTGCAACCGCACCGCCGATGAATTGCGCGGCAGTTGCGCCAGTTTCATCGTTGCCTTGAACCGCTCTTCCATCGGCTTGGATTGGTCTTCGATCACCGCTTTCAGCGCTGCCCGCTTGGCCGCATATTGCTTGACCAGCTTGGCGCGCTTGACTTCGCGGTTCACCATGGATTTTTTTGCCATTGTCTCTTTCCTTCCGCGCTCAGCTGTTGAAGGGCATGTTGAAATGCTTCAACAGCGCCTTTGCTTCCGCGTCGGTACGCGCGGTGGTGCAGATGATGATGTCCATGCCGAGAATCTCGTCGACCTTGTCGAAGTTGATTTCGGGGAACACGATTTGTTCCTTCAGGCCCATCGCGAAGTTGCCACGCCCATCGAAGGAACTGCCCTTGACGCCGCGAAAGTCGCGGACGCGCGGCAGCGCGATGGTGATCAGGCGGTCGAGAAATTCGTACATCCGGTCGCCGCGCAACGTCACCTTGACGCCCAGCGGCATTTCTTCGCGCACCCGGAAACCCGCGATGGATTTCTTGGCATAGGTGATCAGGGCCTTCTGACCGGCGATCAGCGACAGTTCTTCCTGCGCGGCTTTCACCTTCTTGGTGTCCTTGACGGCCTCGCCGACGCCCATGTTCAGGACGATCTTGTCTAGACGCGGGGTCTGCATGGCGTTCTTGTAGCCAAACTGTTCCTTCATCGCCGGGGCGATCACATCCTTGAAGATGGTCTTGAGCCGTGGGGTATAGTTTGCCTGGTCCAGCATCAGAGTGCATCCCCCGTGGTTTTGGCAAAGCGCACCTTCTTGCCCTCTTCCATGCGGAAGCCGACGCGGGTTGCCTTGCCGTTCTTGTCCATCATCGCCAGGTTCGACAGATCGACCGGCATCGCCTTTGGCTGGCGGCCGCCCTGATTGGACTGGCTTTGCTTGGTGTGGCGGATGGCGACGTTCACGCCCTCGACCACGGCCTTGTTGGCCGTCGGGTCAACGGACTGAATTTCGCCCTGCTTGCCCTTGTCCTTGCCGGCAAGTACGATGACCTTGTCACCTTTTTTGAGTTTCGCAGCCATCAGAGCACCTCCGGCGCCAGCGAGATGATTTTCATGAAGTTCTTGGCGCGAAGTTCACGGACCACCGGGCCAAAGATACGCGTGCCGACCGGTTCGCCCTGATTGCTCAGGATGACGGCGGCGTTGCGGTCAAAGCGGATGGAGGTGCCGTCTTCACGGCGGACTTCCTTGGCGGTGCGCACGACGACGGCCTTGCGCACGTCGCCCTTCTTCACCTTGCCACGCGGAATGGCTTCCTTCACCGACACGACGATAATGTCACCGACACTGGCGTAACGGCGGTGGGAACCACCCAGAACCTTGATGCACTGCACACGGCGCGCGCCGCTGTTGTCAGCAACATCCAGGTTGGTCTGCATCTGGATCATTTGGTTTCTCCCGACCTTTGGGGATCATCCCCAGGGTTTCGATTGAGCTTTCAGGTTGTGGTCAAGCCGAGGCTTCGGTCACAACCGTCCAGCGTTTGGTTTTCGAGATCGGCGCGCATTCTTCGATACGCACGGAATCGCCGACCTTGAATTGGTTATTGGCATCGTGGGCCCGGTATTTCTTGGACTTGCGGATGGTCTTTTTCAGAACCGGATGGGTAAAGCGGCGTTCAACCAGGACGGTGTTCGTCTGCTCGTTCTTGTCCGAGGTGACGACGCCTTGCAGGATACGTTTGGGCATGGGTCGGTCCTCTTACTTCGCGGCTTCGGCGGCTTTGGCGTTCAGCACCGTCTTGATG
>JBATDH010000420.1:0-14019 GCA_049663365.1 Albidovulum sp.
GGCCGATGACGGCTTTGGGTCGCCAGTAGCGGAAATGGCCAGTTTTTCAAGGCGGGCGCTGCGTTCCTGTTCGGTGATCGGCGGGGCGGCCGTCATCGGCAGGTAGCGGCCAAGGGTCGCTGCGAAATGCGCCGCGCGTGATGTGGCGTCGCGCCCGGTTTCGGCGGGCAACATGCCCCAGTTGATCAGAACCGGATGCCCGCCCACCACCCAGATATCGCCGTTCCGGCTGCCCGCCAGGTGCAGCGCAGCCCCGATCAGCGTGCCTTCCTCGGCATCACCGAGCAAGTCCCGGATCGACCGCAGTTCCCGGCTTAGGATGGCACTGACCCGCGCCTGCTCGGTATCGTCAAGGTCTTTGAGCGGGCGGCCTTCGCCCTCATGCGATGTGTACCACGACACGCTGCCTGGGGCCGCGTCATTGCCATGACTGATCAAGGGTTCGGCGAATAGATCGGCGGTGGCCGGTGACAGGCGCTGGGCCAGCGCTGCGTGAAGGGCGGCGAAGCTTTCAAGCGCCAGGCCGGGGCCGTATTCAAGGCATTGGGCGCGGTCAAAGGGTGATTTTGTCAGGAAATGTTCGGCCATGGCCTTATTGCCCTTCCTTGCTGCGGCGCAGGCGCACCGTGCTTGTTCGTCCCAGTTCGGGTTGGGTTTCGGTACAGGATGCAGTCCCGTCGCCGGACAAAGCGCAGTTCAACACACGCTGGAAAATCATCGTGCCATCGGAGCATTGCAGATTGCCCGGCTCGTCGATGCCGAGATGGCCGCCCGCGTCGAACCGGCCCGATACAGTGCCGTTGCAGCGTGTGCCGTTGGTGGCGATCATTTCTTCGGTTCCGAGGCCGTTGGCGTCAAAACACATGCGCCATTGGGTGTAATGGGTGATGGCGCCGGTCTGAATATGCTGGACACGGTAGTCGGAATCGAGATCCCAGCATCCGTTCAGTGCGCCAAGGTCGCCTGCACGCCAGGCATCTTCGTCAATCGTGGGGGCCTGCGTGATGTCGGGCAGGGTTGGGCGCGGGTCGACCGGCAAGGGCTGTTCATAGACCGCGTCGCATTGCAACTGGGCCAGGGCCCGTTCGGTGGCGATCACGTCGCGGCGCAAGGATTCATTGCGCAATTTCAGGCTGGACAGGCGGGTGCGGGCATCTTCCGCGTCATCAACATGGCAGGTTCCGGGTAGCCATTTTTGCAGAAACGGCGCATTCAGCCCGCAGCCTTGCAATGTCAGATACCCGGCAACCGCAACACCTGCAACGAGGCCAAGCGACAACAAGGTGATGAAAACGTGCCGCATCGTAAGACCACCCCCCCAGGTACAATTATCAATTGGTCACAGCCGCTTGCCCCTTAGTAGAGGGTATTTGTCCGACCCAGTCAATCAATCTGGGCCCCAATGCCGTTGACAGATTATGTCATGGAGCCAAAGTGCGAATGACATAGAATATCAATTCATTGGTTGGCGTGCCCATACTATGTAGTTGAACCGATGCTATGGGTTTTGGGCCACTTTGGCCGCCTGTCGAAGACCCGGAACAAGAAGGTGGCACATGACGATGAACAGCGACTTCCGCACGATCGGTCTGATCCGCAATGGCGGGCCGGACCTGGATCGTTATGTCGATTTTCTGCGTGCTGACAAAGTTGTGGTTCGTGAAATCGACGGGTCAGAGGCGGCAGCGTCCCTGAACGGTCTTGCGGTTCTGGTTCTGGACGGCGCGTCGATGGCGGCAGATGTCCTGGCCGAGAAGATTGCGGCGCTCGCGGCGGGCAATATTCCGGTCCTTGCATCATTCCGGCTTGCGGCGGGTGCCGCTTACCGTTTGCAGCGCGAAGCGCTCTTGCAGGCCGGGGCCGCCGATGTCATCCAGCAAGGCGCACCCACTGAGGATTTCGTGACCCGTGTGCGGGCGCTGTGCCTGATCAATGAAGCGCCACGGATTCTGGTCGTGGATGACGACGAAAGCATTGCGCGCTGGGTTGTCGAAGAACTGAGCAGCGCCGGTATGCGGGTTGTGGCGGTTCACAACCTTGCCGCGGCCTATGCGGCGTTCGAGGCGGGCCCGCTGGATGCGCTGATCGTGGACCGGCAGTTGCCCGATGGTGACGGGCTGAGCTTTGTTGCCCGATTGCGCAGTGAACGCATCAGCACACCGGCACTGATCTATACCGCGATGACCGATATTGCGGACCGGGTCGATGGGTTGGATCGGGCCGGGGCCAATGACTATCTGTGCAAGCCCGCCCATACCGACGAGTTGCGCGCCCGTGTAAAGGTCTTGCTGCGGCCGCGCCTGTCGGACGATCAGTTGATCTTCGGGCCGCTGGAGCTGTCACGCAAGGACCGGGTTGTGCGCTGGCGCGGGGACCGGGTGGAGATGCGCCCGCGTGAAACCGATGTGCTGATCTATCTGGCCGAGCGTTCGGGTCTGTGGATCCCGCAGCAGATGCTCTATCTCGATATCTGGGAAAAGGTCTATATGGAGATCGGTTCCAACCCGGTGGCGGCGACGAAGCACCGGCTGGTGGTGAATTTGCGCAAGTTTACCGAAGTGCGCGGGGAATCTTTGCCCGAATTTATCGCAAGCGGCGGAAATACATACGCCTTCTTGCCGGAGCCATTGCTTCAACTATCCCGTGACGGAGGCAATGCGGGATGAACACGGCTGCGCCTTACAGACGGTCCGGCATTTTTTCGCGGCTGTCGGGCGGGATGCTCCTGGTCATGGCTTTGCTTTTGGCGACGGCAATGGCGATCTGGTTGTCGTGGATCGTTCTGGGCAAGGCGCGGCAGGCAGAGGATGCCCGTCTGCGTTCGGTTGAGGCTTACGTCCTGTCGGCGCTGGAAGAAGGCGGGTTGTCGGGGCTCAGCCAGAAACTCGATGCGCTGGACGCGGGATTTCTTGGCAAGACCGATCCTGTGCTGATTGCCGTCTGGCGGCTAAGGGGCGGACAGCGGGTCGTGCACCGGGCGGTGCCAGCGGAGGCTGCGGAAATTCTGGCGCAGATGCGTCAGGGCGGGGCCGAACAGATCACTTCCGCGGGGCGGGACTACCGCGTTCTTGCCCCCGATATTCCCACTTTGTCAAAGGATTGGGCGGCCCCCATGTCGGATGTGGCGCTGGCCATTGCCAGCCCTTTTCCGGGACTGGAAGGGCAGGCTGCGCGCCAAACCGTTTTGGCCGTCTGGTCCGGTCTGGCGCTGGCAATGATCGTCGGGGGTTTGTTGCATCTGAGCCATGTGCGGCGCTACAGGCACGGGCTTTGGGCGATTAACGCCCGGCTTGAACGGGCGGCTTCGGGCGAAACCGGACTGCGTATGCCCGATGATGTGCCAGCGCCAGAGCTGCGCGATCTGACCCAGAGGCTGAACAAGGTTCTGCCCCGCTTCGACGATCTGGTTTTAGGGCTGCGCGATCTTTCGGCGACGATGGCGCATGAAATGAAAACCCCGCTTCAGGTGATCAGAAGCGATTTGTCGCGCCTGTGCCGGGCCGACGGCGATGCCGCGCGGTCGCAGATCGCGGCAGATATTGACCGGACGATTGATATCGCCAATGCCCGCCTGCACAGCATCATGCAGCTTTTCCGGCTGGAGGCGCAGGTCGAAATCCCGATGCAGGCAGAGATTGATCTTTCCGGTCTTGTCGAAAATGCCGTTGATGACCTTGTCGATCTGCTTGAAACCCGCGACCGGGTCGTCCAGGCCGACGTTGTCGGCGGAATTCGGGTGGCGGGCAATCGGCAACTGCTTGACCTGATGATCGGCAATCTTTTGACCAATGCGGCAAAATATGCGCCAAAGGGTGCCCATATCTGCATTGGTTTGACGCGGCAGGGTCATGGGTTTCGCCTGTCGGTCAGCAATACCGGACAGGGCTTTCCCGAAGATGTGAGAAAATCCGCGTTTGAACGCTATTCGCGCGCGGGGTCGACGGGCGACATTCCGGGCACAGGCATTGGCCTCAGTCTGGTCAAGGCAATTGTCACGCGACATGGGTTTTCGGCCGCAATCACGCCTTCGGACAGCATCGCAGAAGTTGTCATCGCCGGGCCTGTCGTGGTTGAATGTGATGCCACGGACAGCCAGCGGGAGGCAGAGGCATGACAAAGGCATTGCGCGCCAGGTTCTGCACATGGGTGTGCCTTGTTGTTGCCGCGGTTTCGGGGCTTTCTGCCGTGCCCGTGGTCGCGCAGTCCCCATCCCGGATCGAGGCGGCGATCACCTTTTTGCAGCATGGCCGCGAAAATCAGCAGGCCGATCTGATTATCGGTGGTCTAAGCGCCTTGCAGCTTTTGCAACCGACGGCAAAAGGGTGGCATCCGGTTCGTCTGGTCGGCAAGGATGACGGCGATCCGGCGAATTCAACCGAGAAATGGTTTCCCGAGGCGCGGTTTCTGGCGCGGGGGGATCAATCCCTTCTGGCAAGAATCGACCGACTCGAAGCGGCGGGCATCCCCACAATACCCATCGGTTCGGTTTCCCTTGCGGCCCACGCGCAGTCGGAAATCATGCTAATTGGCGATGACGGGCCCATCACCATTGGCAGCATGTATTTCGGCGCAGGCGCTGTCAGGTTCAGCGCAATCAGCGCGGATGGTGGTGTGCTTTGCCCCCAGGTTTCGGCACCGCGCGTTGCCAGATGTTTTGTCGCGAAAGGGTCAGTCACGGGCGGCGATATTACGATTGTGCTGGGACATGACGGCGACCAACCGCGGATGGTCTGGCTATATGCCTATTAGCCTGAGGAAATTGGGAACTATCGGTCAAGCCCCGGCGCTGGCTCTGGCCTTAGCTTTTGCGCTCTGGGGCGTTGTCCTGCCGGTTGCAGCGGCCCAACGTCAGGCGCTGCTGATAGGGGTTGCCGATTATGACGAGCAAAGCGGCGTTCCGGACCTTGAAGGACCGGTAAATGACGTTCTGTTGCTGCGTGATACCTTGCGCCGCATCTGGGGCAATGACGTGCCGATCCAACTGTTGGCCACGACATCGCCGCAAAAGGCCGGGCAAAGCGTGGGGCAACCCACGCGTGCGGGTATCCTAGGCGCATTGAACGGCATTGCCGCTGGTGCGGGGCCGGGGGATGCCGTTTTGATCTATCTTTCCGGGCATGGCGCGCAGATCCCTGTTGGGCCGGGACAGATGGGTTCCAACGAAGAGGATGGTTTGAACGAGATTTTCCTGCCGTCGGATGTTGCGCTGCACCCGGATGGCGACGGGATGATCATCACCAACCATATCCTCGACGATGAGTTCGGCATGGCCATCGAGGCGATCATGGCCAAGGGCGCGACCGTCTGGTTCATTGCTGACAGTTGCCATTCAGGGACGTTGAATCGCAATGGGTCGGATGGCACGGCGGCGCGTTATGTGGATTTGGCGGCGCTTGCGGCAGGAAAGGTGCGCGACGGCAATCCGCCGCGCGCGCTGAACAGTTTGAACCTGTCGCCTGCGGACTCTGCATTTGATGTGCCAAACAGACTTGCGGGTGCGGGTCGCTTTGTCGGGTTCTTTGCGTCGCATCCGGGCCAAAAGGCGGTTGAACGGGCGTTTGATACGGGCCTTGGAACCCAGGCGGGGTTTCGCGTGCATGGCGTGTTCACCAAGGCGCTGGTAGAGACGTTGAATAGTCAGGGCGGTGATAGTTTCGGCGATTTGGCCCAAGGTGTTCGCAGGGATTTATGGGGATGGGGCGCGGGCCTGCCCGACCCGCTTTTTGTCGGCGATCTGGCGGTGCCGTCCATGGTGTCGCAGCAGGGGGTGGCGCGCTATGCCCTTGGCTATGATGCCAAAACCGGCGTCATCGTGAAGGCCGGGTCACTTGCGGGCCTGCAACCGGGCGCGATCCTGCAAATGCGTGACCCGATGGCGCGCGACCGGGGCATACTTGCTGATCTGATCCTGCGGGATGTGGGTCTGGATCAATCCACCGCGGAACTTGTGCCCGCTTCGGATGGTGGCAGCGATCTCATAGACGCGGCCATCCGCGCCGAAGGGCTGGCACCCGAAGATTACCGCGACCGATGGCTCGCCGACCGAATCGGGCAATTCGACGCGGTTCAGGTTGTGCCCGGTGCCGGTGCAGTGTTGCGGATTGCCTTGCCTTTGCCCGGTTCCGGCGATCAGTCGACTCAGGTTGCGGGGCGCATTGATGGTGCGCTGGGCCTGCTGGCCGCAATGATCCCGTTGAAAATCGTGCCAAGTACCGCAGATGCCGACATTCGTCTGGTCATACGCGGCACCGGACTGGAGATTGTCGCGGGCAGGGGCGCGAGCCCGGAAACCGATGATGAGCCTTACGCCTTGCCATTGGCGTCGTTTTCGGCCGACGATCTGGTTGGGGCGCTGAAACAGATTGCAAAGGCCGAGCGGATTTTGGCCATTGCCAGGGCGCTGTCGGCCCGGAAGGTTTCGTCGGAAATGTCGGTCGCGCTTGCGGTAGACCGGGCTACGCCCGACGAGCGCGCCGAAATCAATTGCCAAGCCGACGCCAGAGGGAGGCCACATGCCTTCGAGATGCAGGCTACCGGCCCCGGTGCGCCAATCCCGAAGATAGGCCATTGCGATGCGGTCCGTATTGATGTTCGCAACGGTGGGACAGTTGCGCTGGATGTGTCGCCGCTCTACCTCGATCCGCAGGGACGGGTTTTCTATCTGCGCGGATACACCGATGGCAATTGGTTCGGCTTGCGGGTTCCGCCGGGGGAAAGCCGTTCGGTGACCTATGTCGAAGACCTGCGGGGAGATGGGCAAAGCGCGGTTCCGACAGGTGCCGTCTTTTTGGTTTTTCTGGCGACCGAAGCCGACCCGGAATCCCTGTTTGCCACTGATTTTCGGCATCTGGAAGGCGATCTTCCACAAGCCAGCGTGTCGCGAGGCGGGTTGATACAGGGTGCAGGCCTGTTGGATGCGCTGCGACTGGCGGGTGCGGCGCCCAAGACACGGGGCAAAGCCCCCGATGTCGGATCGCAGGCCCTTCCCCGCGCGGCCATCATAGCCGTGAATACCGGTTTGGCCCGATGACCAGAAATATCCGCAGCCCTTGTCGTCATACCCGTCGCCAACTACGATTGCCGACCAGATGTGTCCGGGGAGATGAAAGCTTGTCTGGCCGATATCCGACTGCGTGGAACGGGCGGGAAGGGAGAACGGCGCACCAACCTTGGTGGTCGGCCGTGCGGAGATTACTTTTGGGCCTGTTCATCAGTGGTTTGTCGCTAACGCATTTGCCGGATGCGGCGGCCCAAAGCGTCAATTCAGACGAATTGCGTCAGGCGGCGGAAACGCTTGCGCCTTTGGCTGTCGAAACCGGCGACGGCGAATTGCTTGTCGCGGTGATCAGCGGCTTGTTGGATGGTGGTGCGACCTTGGAGGGGGACGATCCGTGGGGCGTTGCCGATCTGATGGCCCGCCTGCGCGAGGTTGATGCCGATAGCGGGCTTTACCGGATAGAGATCACCCGGCTGGAAAGCCGTATGCGCGGGGTGATTTCCGGCCCCAACCGGTATGACAGTACACTTGCCGGTGGGGCGGAAGAGGAGTTTCGCCTGGTTGTCGCCGCCCGTGAACATGCCATCGCCGAGGCCCGATTGAAGAAGGGCGCAGCGGCGGCGGCGGATATTGATCTGATCGTCAGAACCGTGGAAGGAGAGGTTCTGACGTCCGACATCGGCACCGATACCGGCATTCTGGGGATCGGCGCCTATGTCGAATGGTGGCCGGAAAGCTGTGGCGAAGTGGTTGTCACCGTGCGCAACACAACCGATGTCAGTGCCGGTGTGGTCTTTCTTGCTCCCCGTGCGGTGGCACAAGGCTGCGATGAATAGGGCTAAGGTCCGGGGCAGAGGCTATTTTAAGGCCATTGCCCTTGTCTGCGCCCTTTTCTCTCCGCCATCGTATGCGCAAGATCGGACAATTGAGATACTGACTTCGCAAGCCCTATCCGCCTATCAAGAAGGCCGGTTCGACAGCGCCGAGGCATTGTCACGCGAGGCCTTTGAACGGACACAGGCGCAAAACGGGATCGGTACGCAAGAAACGGTGGGAGCATTGACGCTATGGGCTGCGTCATTGCGGGCAAAAGGCGACAGCAAAGCCGCCATTGATCTTTATTCGGAGTTTTTGCCCAGGCTCGAAGCCGAACTTGGCCCCGACAATCCATTGACCGTCGATGTCATAAGCGACATGGCGCAAGCCTTCGAGGAAACCGGCGATCTTGATCAGGCGCTGTCTTTCAATTTGCGGGCGGCGCGCGCGCGGCAGGCCCTTTTGGGTCAAAATCATCCTGATACATTGCTCAGCCTGAACAACACCGCCATTGTTCTGGACAAGATGGGTCAGACAGATGCCGCAGCAAAACTGCTAACGGAGGTGATAAGCCGAAGCACTGCATCCCTGGGTGCCGAGGCGGAAGCCACATTGGAAAGCCAGATGAGCCTGGCGCTGATGCTCGACAAATTGACGCGCTACAGCGATGCCGAAGCGGTTCACGCCAAAACCACTGCCGCCGTGGAGAAAGTTTTTGGCCCGGCGCACAGGGTCACGATCAACCAGAAGCTTAATCATGCAATCAACCTGATGATCCAGGGCCGCCCCCAGGAGGCGGTGCCGCTATTGCAAGAAGCATTGCGCTATCAACCCGAACTGTTTGGGCCAGGCGACCGGGCCACGACTACAACGCGGGCCATTTTGGGCGGCGCATTGATTGACCTTGGCCGGATTGATGAGGCGCTGGAGATATACGCAGACAACCTGCGCTACAGCCGTCTGCAAAATGGCCCGGACGGCCCAGAGAACCTGACGCCGCTGGGAAACTACGCCAATGCTTTGATGTTGCTGGAAAAGTGGGATGAGGCGGCTGCGATCAATGCAGAGCGGTTGCGTATTGCCCGGATTTGGCTGCCCGAGGGTCATAGCGACGTCGCCCTGATCAAGCATGACATGGCGGGCGCTTTGGGGGCCATGGGGCGGTGGGACGAAGCCGTCATTTTGCAGCGCGAGGCAGTAAGAGAGCTTGAGCGCGCGTTGGGCGAAGGTCATCCGCTGACGGTTTCAGCGCAGGTGGCTTTGGCGGAAATGCTGGATCACGAAGCAGACTTCGACGAAGCGGAGCGAGAGCACCGCAAAGCTGTTGCCAATGCATCGACGCAAATGGCGTCTCCGGTTCATCCGCTGACGCTGCGCGCGACGTCAAACTATGTTTCTTTCTTGCAGCGCAATGGTTTGTCCGCAGATGCAATTCCCATGTTGCGAAAACTGGCAAAGCTGACCGAAATTGCGCAGGGCCCCGACAGCGCCGAAGCGGCGCGGGCCAATGAACGTCTGGTCAGTGCCTTGTTAAATGAAGGTATGGCTTTCGATGCGCTTGCCTATGGGCGGATGTCGCTGGCGGCGCGTCTGAGTCTGGCGCAACACCGGGCAATAGCACTTGGTGACGCATCCACCAGTAACGACCTGGCAAAATCGGCATGGACGATGGCGCATATAGTGCAAACGGCTTTGACCGCTGATGATGCCACGCTTGCCCGGCAGGGATTGACCCGCGACGCCCTGCAAGACGAGGCGTTTCAAGCGGGTCAGACCCAGGGTTTTGACATTGCCGGGCAGGCTATCCGCCGTGCCGCCGCTCGATCAGCCGCCATAGGCAGTGGGCTGGAACAGATCGTGTCACGTTGGGAAACGGTGATGCAGGCACGGCTGGATACCGGAGCGGTTTTTGCCGGTATCGCTGGACGAACCGAGGCCGATCAAAACGAACTGGCCGCTGTTTTGGATGATCGACGACGGCTTGGCGACGAATTGAGCGGTCTGGAAGACGAAATTTCACGCCGTTTTCCGCAGTTTGGCGCTTTGATGTCGCCCCGGCCCGTGCCGCTGAATGCGGTGCGCAACCAGGATATGCTTCGCCCCGATGAGGCGTTGATCCTGTTGGCGCCTTCGCCGTTTTCGGATGGGTCGTGGGGCCATATCTGGGCCGTCACGAACGAGGGGATGCGCTATGCGGACCTGCCGGTGGCCGGGGCTGAGCTGAGCGATCAGATCAGCCGTTTCCACGCCCTGCTGGGCCAGCGGGCCCTTGCCGATGTGCGGGCACCGGTGCCATCAACAACCAATTCATCTATCGGAGTGCTGCCGTTTGATGCGGGGCTGGCATACCAGCTTTACAGCGAACTCTTCGGCGACCCTGCGATTGCCGACCTTATCGCCAGCAAGGAAACCTGGATCATCGCACCGCAAGGCAGCCTGCTGTCCCTGCCTTTCGCAGCATTGCTAAGCGCGCCGCCGGTCGAAGGACCAATGACGGCGCAAACCCTGCGCGATGCGCCATGGCTGGGAATGCGCCGAAATCTGGCTATTGTGCCGTCAGTGTCGGCCCTGAAATTGCTGCGAACACCGGGGCGGAGCGATGGGGCGGGATGGGACAGGCTGGCCTATCTTGGCATCGGCGACCCGGTATTTGACGGTGCGCCAGCGCCCTTTCGCGGGATTGACGCAGAAGCGATGCGAACCGCTGAAACCCGGCGCGATGCCGTGCGCGGCCTGCCGCGGTTGCCGGGAACGGCGCGCGAAATAGCCGCGCTGCAACGGGCCTTCCCGCCCGACCGGGTTTTGACACTGACGGGCACCGCCGCGAGCGAGTCACAATTGGACAGGTTGAGTGGCGATGGCACATTGGCCTCTGCCGGGATCGTGCATTTTGCCACCCATGGGCTTTTGGCGGGTAGTCTTTCGGGACAGGTCGAACCGGCGCTGGCGCTGACGCCGCCTGCCAAGGGCGTGGCGGTCATCGGGCCCTGGCAGACGGATGACGGATTATTGCTCGCCTCGGAAATTTCGCAGTTGCGCATGAATGCCGATTGGGTGGTTCTGTCGGCCTGCAACACCGCCGCCGGGGACCGGGCCGATGCTCAGGGTCTCTCGGGTCTGGCGCGCGCCTTCTTTTTTGCCGGTGCGAAGGCCTTGCTGGTGACGCATTGGGCGGTGGAGGATGATGTTGCCGCAAGCCTGATGGAAGATACGGTCAAAAACGCCGGTGGTTCGGTTTCCCGCGCCGAAGCGTTGCGGGCCGCCATGGTCAAGGTGATTGCGGATACGTCGCGCGACAAAACGGCGCTGCCGATGTCGCACCCGTCGGTCTGGGCACCTTTCCAGTTGGTTGGCGCGCCGGACTGAGTTTGACCGAACCTGCCAATAAAACAGCCCCGAAGGAGGTTTCGGGGCTGTTTGGTGATCAGAAGGAACCGGGCAGTTGCGTCAATTGCCGATGTCCAAATCCGGCAGGAAGAGGCTCATGTTCGTCGCACCGGGGAGGCCTTGGGTTCCACCGATGGCGGCGCGGATGACGCTGGCGCGCTGGGGGCTTTGCGCGGGCAGGAAGGCAGGCGTTGCGCCGCTAGCCAGGGCATCAACACCAACAGTGTACCATCCGGTCGCATTGGTCGGGTTTGCGGAGATGCCAAAGCCACGGCGCAGATGATGGCCGATCACCTCGGCATAGGCGTGTTCGCCTGCGCCAAGAAGCAACATGGCAGCGGCCAGCACGACATGGGCGTCATCGGTCTGGTAGCCGACGCCCAGGCAAACTTCGCCGGTGTCACGAAGTTGTTGCCGGGGTTTGTCGAATCTCTGGGTAAAAGCTTCGGCGGCGGCGATCCGATCAACGGGCGCGGATGTTTCCAGATCGTTGAGGAGGGGCTGCATGGTGGTCACGAATTGCGCGCATTGTTCGCGGGTCTTGGCGCTGATGGCACCAGTGGCGTCGCCGGAGAGTTGCTGGGCGCGCGACATCGCATAACCGCGCGCACCGCAGAACTGTTCATCAAGTGCCTGCGCGGGATCGGAAATGTCGCTGGCATCCATCAACCGCCCATTGGCCTGCGTCAGAAGATCCACCGAGCCGCAATGCTGGGCCATGGAGAGTTCGGCCCTTTGGGTGGGGATGTCGGGCAGCTTGCTTTCATCCTCGGCAACCTCTGGCCACGGCTCAACTGGCGGGTTCAAGACAGGTGGGGTTTGGGGTTGATTGAGCGCGCGCAGCAAGCCGCGCGGGCCTTGGGTTTGCATGACAACGTCGAATTCGCCGGATTGGGCGCGATAGTAGCTGTCCATCAGCTTGCCACGCTGCCAATCGTTCAACTGGCCGGTGACGGGGTATTGCATGAAACTCTGGAATTCAGCCATTGCCGAGCGTGTCTGCCGCCCCATTCGGCCATCTGCGCGCCCGGCCGGAAAGCCAAAATAATTGAGCGCGTTCTGGTTGGCGCGCACGGTTTCGTCTGCCCGTGGCTGGTTTGGCCCAGGTCCCGGATCATGCTGCGTGCCGGGGCCGCAACCTTGGGTCAGCGCGCAGATCACTATGATTTTGCCAATGTCTTCCACTGACTGTGCTGCCACAGGTTGCGCCAACAGGGACAAACTCAAAGCTGACGACGTGATCAGGGTTCTGATTTTCATTTTGGTTGCCTCTTTCGTTCCGGTTCCAATTGCTGAACTCAGAATAGGGCGGACCGGGGCGTAGTGCATTTGACAAAAAATGTGATCCTGCCGTCTTGGTCCAAACGCATGGAAAAACGGCGGTCGATTGGCCACCGCGGCACCGTTTCGACCAGCGCCATTCAGCGTCTGTTCGAATTGGTGGTCCGGGCAATCGGCAGGGTGACTGCCTATTGTCTGGAAAGTGCCGCGCGGATGATACGGATGCGCTCGGCGCTTTGTGACGGCCAAAAGGCCGGCGTCGCGCCATTGTCCAATGCGTCAAGCGCGGTGCTGTACCAGTCCATGGCGCGGGCAGGGTCTTCCGGGACGCCGAGGCCGAGCCGAAGGTGGTGGGCGAAAACCTCGGCATAGGCAGTTTCGCCCGCGCCAAGAAGCAGCATCGCAGCGGCCAACACAACATGGGCGTCATCGGCCTGATAGCCGATTCCCAGACAGGCTTCGCCGATGCCGCGAAGTTGACTTTGGGGTGCAGCGAACCGTCCGGCAAAGGTTTCGACGGTCGCAATCGTTTGGGTCGGGTCGGTCGTTTCCAGAGTGTCAAGGATTGGAGCCATGATCTCGGCCAGTTTTTCGCATTTTTGGCGGTTTTCGCTGCTGGTGGCGTCGCGGTCATTGCGAAAGAGTTTCTGAGCGCGCCGTATGGAATAGCTGCGTGCAGCGCAGAACTGTTCGTCCAGGGCCTGGGCCGGGTCGGCAAATGCGGGGCCAGCGAGGTGGCCGGTGGCCAGCACCCGCCTGTCTACCGTTGTGCAATAGTCGGTTATTGAGCGTTCCGCAGGGGTGGGCGGCACCTTCGGCAATACCGGTGGAAGATGCGGTGAATAAGGGACCGGTGCGCGGACGTTTTCGGTTGGGTTGAGAGCGCGCAGGATGCCGCGCGGCCCTTCGGTTTGCAGCACCTTTAAAAACTCTCTGGCACCGTCGGACTGCGCCCGGTCGTAGGCTTCCATCAGAACAATCCGATCGTGATCGGTCAACTGGCCGGTGACCGGAAAGCCCATGAAACCCTGGAAATCACGAATGGCAAGCCGGGTTTGTATCCCCATGAAGCCATCGGGGGTACCCGCGGGAAATCCAAAATAGCTGAGGGCGATCTGACTCCTGCGGATCGATGTATCCGGACGCACATGTTTTTGCTTCAGGTGAGGCGGCGGGTGCGGGGGGCATGAACTGCCGCGATCTACGCTCAGGCTGCCGCATTCCACGATAATCTTGCCCATTTCGTTCAAATTTTGCGCCAACACCGGTTGCCCCAGAAAGGCCAGGACCAGGGCCACGCTGGTAATCAGGGATGCAATTTTCATTTTTGTCTTCCCTTTTGTTCTGTTTCCGGTTGCTGAATTCAGAATAGGGCGAGGCGGGCGGTGCTGCATTTGACAAAAAATATGATCCGCGCCTCAAGGCGAAAATGCAAAGAAAAACGGCGGCCGGTTGGCCGCCGTTCGGGGTATTTTCAAGGCGCGATCAGTTGGCGTTGGTGCCGAAGTTGGGCAGCACGAAGCCGGCATCTGTGGCCC
>JBATDH010000421.1:0-6910 GCA_049663365.1 Albidovulum sp.
GGGGGGCGTCGCCTTCTTCGCGGCCAAACGCCTCGGCGAGCAGGGCCGATTGGCCGAGATGGCCTGCGGTCGCGCCGATGACGATGGCAATATCGCCCGGCCTCGGATGGCCCGCGATCATCTGGTCAAGCGTGGCGAGCAAGCCCACCGCGCCGATGGTCGGGGTGGGCAGAATGCCGGTGCCATCGGTTTCGTTGTAAAGCGAGACATTGCCGGAAACGATTGGCATATCAAGCGCTTGGCAGGCTTCTCCGATCCCCTTGATGGCCCCGACGAACTGGCCCATAATCTCAGGCTTTTCGGGGTTGCCGAAGTTTAGATTGTCGGTCGCGGCCAGAGGCAGGGCCCCCACGGCGGTCAGGTTCCGATATGCCTCGGCCACTGCCTGCTTGCCGCCTTCATAGGGATTTGCCTTTACATAACGCGGGGTTACGTCCGAGGTGAAGGCCAATGCCTTGGGTGTGCCATGCACCCGCACCACGCCCGCCCCGAGACCCGGTGCGCGGACGGTATCGGCCATGACAGAGGTGTCATACTGTTCCCAGACCCAGGCCTTGTGGGCGTAGTTGGGGCTGCCGATCAGCGCCTTCAGACCGGCGATCGGGCTGATCTGCGGAACGTCGGCAAAACGTATGGCAACCGTCGGCGTCGGCACCCAGGGCCGGTCATATTCCGGCGCGCTTGACGACAGCTTCGAGAGCGGCAGATCGGCCTTGGTTTCATTGCCGTGAAGGATCAAGAACCGGTCTTCGGCGATGGTTTCGCCGACCACGGCGAAATCCAGATCCCATTTGTCGAAAATCGCCCGCGCCTCGGCTTCCTTTTCCGGCTTCAGCACCATCAACATGCGTTCCTGGGATTCCGACAGCATCATCTCATAGGCGGTCATGGCCTTTTCGCGCTGCGGCACATGATCGAGGTTGAGACGGATGCCGAGGCCGCCCTTGTCGCCCATTTCCACCGCCGAACAGGTCAGGCCCGCCGCCCCCATGTCCTGTATGGAGATGACCGAACCCGAAGCCATCAGTTCCAGACAGGCTTCGAGCAGGCGCTTTTCGGTGAAGGGGTCGCCGACCTGAACGGTGGGGCGCTTTTCCTCGGTGGTGTCGTCGAACTCGGCGCTGGCCATGGTGGCCCCGCCGACGCCGTCGCGCCCGGTCTTGGCCCCGAGATAGACGACCGGCATGCCGACGCCCGAAGCGGCGGAATAGAAAATCTTGTCAGTGTCCGCCAACCCGGCGGCAAAGGCGTTGACCAGACAGTTGCCGTTGTAGCTGCGGTGAAAGCGCACTTCGCCGCCGACATTGGGCACGCCAAAGCAGTTGCCATAGGAACCCACGCCTTCGATCACGCCCTTGACCAGATGCGCGGTCTTGGGGTGCGACGGCACCCCGAACGACAGCGAATCCATCGCCGCGATGGGGCGCGCGCCCATCGTGAAGACATCGCGCAGGATGCCGCCGACGCCGGTCGCGGCACCCTGATGCGGTTCGATATAGGAGGGGTGGTTGTGGCTTTCCATCTTGAAGATGACCGCCTGACCGTCACCGATATCGACCACACCGGCATTTTCGCCGGGGCCGCAGATCACCTGTGGCCCCCCGGTTGGCAGGGTGCGGAGCCATTTCTTCGAGGATTTATAGGAACAGTGTTCGTTCCACATGGCCGAAAAGATGCCAAGTTCGGTGAATGTCGGTTCGCGGCCGATGATGTCGAGGATGCGCGCGTATTCGTCGGGCTTGAGCCCGTGGGCGGCAATCAAATCCTCGGTGATCATCGGTTCCGGCATGGCTTCCCCCAAGGCTCGTGTATGGCGGGTGTTCTAGGGGGGAAGGAGCGGATAGGGAAGGCCCAAATCCGTCGTCATCCGGGGTCAACCCCGCGCCGCGCGCGATCAAAAGGAACGCCGCGACGCTGCTTCGCCAAACAAAAAAAGGCCGAGCAATGCTCGGCCAAGTCCAACAGGGAGGTAGAAGGCAAGTTCAGGTTTCCCCGATCATCACCTTCTAACCCCACTTAGGTCGCACACACTTCCCGATCAAGAGAAATAGTGCGTTCACGACAACATGGCCGTTATGCGTTGCCAACATGCCTCACGACAACCTGGAATTGCATTCATTCATCGACGCGCCGCTTGCGGTAAGCGATGATTTCTTCCAGCACGAAATCGCGAAAGACCGCGATCCTTTTGGATTGGCGCAGCTCTTCGGGATAGGCCAGAAACACCGGCACCTCGCTCGATTCCAGATTGGGCAAGACGCGCACCAGATTGGGGAAATCCTCGGTCAGATAATCCGGCAGCACGCCGATACCCAGATGGTTGAGTACGGCCTGCAAGACACCGTAGTAGTTGTTGACCGTTAGGGTCGAGCGGATGTCGTGCTGCATCAGTTCATGGACCAGATCGGCACCTGCCGCCACCTGCGGGGTGTTGGGGTTCTGGCTGATCAGGCGGTGGGCGGAGATATCGTCCAAATCCTCAGGGGTTCCGGCCTCGGCCAGATATTCCGGCGTTGCGTAAAGCCGCATCCGGATATTCATCAGCCGGCGGCGGATCAGGTCGGCCTGGCTCGGCTCCTTCATGCGGATGGCCACATCGGCTTCGCGCATCGGCAGGTCGAGCACCCGTTCTTCGAGCATCAGGTCGATCTTGAGATCGGGGTATTTCTCATAGAGCTTGGGCAGGCGCGGCGCGATCCAGAGCGTGCCAAAGCCGATGGTGGTGGTGACCTTGAGTTCGCCGAAGACCTCGTCTTCGCTGTCGCGGATGCGGGCGGAGGCGGTTTCCAGGCGTTTGTTCATCGAGCATGTCGCCTCGAACAGCAATTCGCCCTGTTCGGTCAGGATCAGCCCGCGCGCGTGCCGGTGAAAGAGGGTGGTGTTCAGGCTGTCTTCCAAGGCGCGTATCTGACGGCTGACGGCCGATTGCGACAGGTGCAGCACCTCACCCGCATGGGTGAGCGACCCGGCATCGGCGACCGAGTGAAAGATTCTGAGCTTGTCCCAATCCATTATCTGCCTTTCGACACCTACAGTATTTTACCTTTGCTCCGTTTCACCGGATCAAGGGCAAAACGCCACTATTCACAACGCTTGCCTGTCCTGGTTTGTCTTCGATCTGGTTCAGATTGAAAACAAACCGCCTTTGGCCGCCGCAGTTATGGCCGAAATAGTGTAATGTCGAAAGCAAAACAGACGCGGGGGCGCGAAATTAAAGTTGATAGGTCAGTCTATTTGACCTATAAGAGTGGCAGCATATTGCCGGGGAGGGCAGCATGACGCGGCACGATATCAGCCTTGCGGACAAGTTCGATCTTGAAAAATCACCGGTACTGCTGAACGGCACCCAGGCGCTGGTGCGGCTGATGCTGATGCAAAAGGCGCGCGACCGGGCGGCGGGGCTGAATACGGCGGGCTATGTATCGGGCTAACGGGGATCGCCCCTGGGGGGGGTCGATCTGCAAATGGCCAAGGCTGGAAAGCTGCTGGAGCCCAATGACATCCGGTTTCAGCCGGGGCTAAACGAAGATCTGGCCGCCACGGCGATCTGGGGCACGCAACAGGCCGAGCTGCGTGGCGAGGGAAAATATGATGGCGTATTCGCGTTGTGGTACGGCAAGGGGCCGGGGGTCGACCGCACCGGCGATGTGATGCGCCACGCCAATATGGCGGGCACCTCGCGCCATGGCGGGGTCTTGATGGCGATGGGCGATGACCATACCGGCGAAAGCTCGACCGTGCTGCACCAATCTGATTGGGCGATGGTCGATGCCTATATGCCGGTGGTGTCGCCGGCCGGTGTGCAGGAGGTGCTGGATTACGGTCTTTACGGCTGGGCGCTCAGTCGGTTTTCGGGGCTTTGGGTGGGCCTGAAAACCATGAAGGATACGGTCGAGGCGACATCGGTCGTCGATGGCAATCCGTTCCGGTTGTCGTTTGTGACGCCCGACTTCGACATGCCCCAGGGCGGGCTGAACATCCGCCTGCAAGATACCCCGGTCGCGCAGGAAGCGCGGATGATAGACTACAAGAGGTTCGCCGCCGAAGCCTTTGCCCGCGCTAACAGAATTGACAAGAGGATTTGGGGGAAACCGGGGGCAAGGATCGGTTTTGTGGCGGCGGGCAAGAACTGGCTCGATCTGGCTCATGCGCTCAGTCTGCTCGGGATTGACGGGGGCGAGGCCGAGCGGCTCGGGCTGACCACCTACAAGGTGGGCCAGACCTTTCCGCTGGACATGGACAGTTTCCACGAATGGGCCGCGGGGCTTGATCTGATCGTGGTGGTGGAAGAAAAGCGCAAGCTGATTGAAGTGCAGGTGAAGGAGGCGATTTTCGATGATCGCGACGGGCGGCGGGTTTACGGCTGGCACAAGGGCGACAACTGGGAACACGGGCGGCGGCTGGAGCTTTTCCCGACGCGCTATGCGCTGGACCCGATCACCATTGCCGAGAAACTCGGCGCCATCCTGATCGAGGAAGGCCGGGGGACGGACAGCATCAAGGCCGGGCTGCAACGCCTTGAAGACGCACGCAAAGCCGATAACGCGCCGCAACTGGCCGCGCGGCTGCCCTATTACTGCTCGGGCTGTCCGCACAACATATCAACCAAGGTTCCCGAAGGGTCGCGCGCCTATGCCGGGATCGGCTGCCATTACATGGTGCAGTGGATGGACCGGTCGACCACCGGGTTCACCCATATGGGCGGCGAAGGGGCCAACTGGATCGGGGAATCGATCTTTTCCAACACCCCGCATGTCTTCCAGAACCTCGGCGACGGCACCTATAACCATTCGGGGGTGCAGGCGATCCGGGCGGCTTTGGCGGCGGGCACCAACATCACCTACAAGATCCTGTTCAATGACGCCGTGGCGATGACCGGCGGGCAGGCCAATGAAGGCGGGCTGACAGCCCAGCGGATCACCCGCGAGATTCAGGCGATGGGGGTGAAGAACATTGCCCTTGTCTATGACGAAAAGGAAGAGATCGACTTTTCCGGCTTTCCTTCGGGGATCGAGAAGTTCGAACGTGAAGAAATGCCCAATGTTCAGAAGAAATATCGTGAGATCAAGGGTGTATCGGCCATTGTTTATGTCCAGACCTGCGCCGCCGAAAAGCGCCGCCGCCGCAAGCGCGGCACCTTTCCCGATATCGACAGGCGGGTTTTCATCAATACCGATGTCTGTGAAGGCTGTGGCGATTGCGGGGTGCAGTCAAACTGCGTGTCCATCGTGCCGGTGGAAACCGAACTGGGGCGCAAGCGGGCCATTGACCAGTCGTCCTGCAACAAGGATTTTTCCTGCCTGAAAGGGTTTTGCCCGTCTTTCGTGACGCTGACCGGGGCCACGGTCAAAAAGCCCGCGACCGCCGAATTCACCTTGCCGGCGTTGCCCGAACCGAACCTTCCCATTATCAACGGCACCCATAACATCGTCATCACCGGCGTTGGCGGCACCGGCATCGTCACCATCGGCGCGGTGCTGGCGCAGGCCGCCCAATGCGACGGCAAGGGGGCGGGGATGATGGAAATGGCCGGGCTTGCCCAAAAGGGCGGTGCGGTGCTGATCCACCTACGTCTGGCAAATCGGCCTGAAGATATCAGCGCCATCCGGGTGGCGACAGGCGAGGCCGATGCGGTCATCGGCGGCGATCTGGTGGTGACGGGCGGCGCGCCGATGCTGGGGCTGATGACCACGGGGCGCACCGGCGCGGTCGTCAACGCCCATGAAATCATCACCGGCGAATTCACCCGCAACCGGAATTTTCAATTGCCCACCGGACAGTTGCGGCTGGCTCTTGAGGCGCGTTTGCGCGACAGGGTCAGCTTTTTCGATGCCTCGGCGCTGGCGCTGAAACTGATGGGGGATTCGATTTTTTCCAACATGCTGGTGCTGGGCGCGGCCTGGCAAAAGGGGTTGATCCCGCTGTCCGGGGCGGCGATCCGGCAGGCGATCGAATTGAACGGAACGGCGGTCAAGGGGAACCTTACCGCCTTCGATATTGGCCGCTGGGCGGCTGAATTTCCGGGCGAGGTTGCCGATCTGTTGCAAAAACCCAAGGACAAACCGCTGTCTTTGGAAGAAAAGATCAGCTTTCGGGTCGATCATCTGACGCGCTATCAAGACGCCGCCTATGCCAAGCGCTACCGCCATCTGGTCGATGCAGCACCCGCATCCTTGCGCGATGCCGTGGCGGCGGGCTACCACAAGCTCTTGGCCTACAAGGACGAATATGAGGTGGCGCGGCTGCATCTGGAAACCTTGCAAAAGGCCCGTGCCGAATTCGACGGGTCGTTCACCATGCGCTTTCACCTCGCACCGCCGGTCCTGTCAAAACCGGGGGCCGATGGCCGCCCCGAAAAGCGCAGCTTTGGCCCGTGGATGCGCTACGGATTTTGGATATTGGCGCGGATGAAACGCTTGCGCGGGACCAAATGGGATATGTTCGCGCGCAGCGATGAGCGGCAAATGGAACGCGCCCTGATCGCCCAATATGAATCCGACATGGCCGAGATTTTGCCCAAGGTCAGCGAAGGCACGCTTGCTGCCGCCCGCGCCCTAGCCGAATTGCCGCTTGAGATTCGCGGCTTTGGCCCGGTCAAGGCGGTGGCGGCGGCCAAGGCGGCCAAACGGCGCGAGGAATTGCTGGCCGTGATCCGCGCCGGGGGCAGTCCGCGGCAAGAGGCGGCGGAATAGAGAGACCCCCAGAAGGAAACGCAACATGGCAATCGGCATCTTTGATTCAGGGCTGGGCGGGCTGACGGTTTATGACGCCGTGGCGCGGGCCATGCCCGAGGTGGCGTTCGTCTATCTCGGTGACAACGCCCATGCGCCTTACGGGGTGCGCACCGCCGATGACATTTACGATCTGACCTGCACCGGGGTCGAACGGCTTTGGGCCGAAGGCTGCGATC
>JBATDH010000422.1:0-13213 GCA_049663365.1 Albidovulum sp.
AACCGCTAGCTATATGACATGCGCGGCCGCCCGGATGCTGGCGCTCCTCTCGAAGCTGATTATCCCAACCCCAAAGTGGCAACATTTTGCGCTGCCCTTTGGCTCACTTTTACTCTGCCGTTGACAGGTGCGCAAGCTGGAAGAAGAATATGATGTTTTGCTGTTCAACCGACATAAAAAACAGGTGGTGATGACACCATCGGGTGAAAAGCTTCTGGAAATCACCCGCCGCCTTTTCGACAATGAAGAACAGGCGCTGGAGCTTTTGTCGGAAAGCCGCGCGCTGCGGTCCGGGACGTTGCGCATTGTGGCAGATTCCGCGCATCACCTGCTGCACATCCTTGCCCGTTTCCGTGAAACCTATCCCGGCGTGCGGATCACCGTTCACAGTGGCAATACCGACGAAGTGATCAACCGGCTTTACAGTTACGAGGCCGATATCGGCGTTCTGGGTGATATGCCGGTTGCGCGCGATTTCGAGTGTGTTCAGCTGAATTCGACTCCTATTTCCGCCTTTGTGGCTGCCAACCACCCATTGGCCAAACGGCAGAGCCTGACATTTGCCGATCTTGCGCAATTGCCCTTGGTGTTGCGGGAAACAGGGTCACGAACGCGCAGCAAACTGGAAGAGGCGGCAACTGCCGCCGGGTACAGTCTGCAACCCGCGATCGAAGCCGAAGGGCGCGAAGCGGTGCGTGAAATCGTGGCTTCTGGCACCGGCGTCGGGTTTGTATCGGCGGCAGAATTTGGTCAGGACGCCCGGCTGGTGAAGATTGCCATCGAGGGCGGCGAAAGCATGACGATGGACGAGTCGCTGATCTGCCTGCGCGACCGCAAGGGTGGCAAGCTGGTGCAGGCCTTTTTTGACATCGCCCGGAGTTTCGCGGGCGATGCGTAAAGGCGCAAGGTCGTCAGTCTCGGGCGATGCGCGGGCGGCCGTGCGCGGTAACTTTCAGCCGCGCTTCGATGAACATCGGTTGGCCTTCGATGTCGACCTCTGACAGGTTTTGCTCAGATGTCAGGCGTATTTCCTCGACCCCGGCCCTACGCGCCTTGTCCGAAGCCTCTTCGGTCAGGGCTGTCTGCAAGGTGGAAAGCGCGGTAGCGCGGTCGGGGAAGTTTTCTGGCCCGGTTGGCAGATGCACGACGTAGCGCCCAGGCCCTGGGCTGGTAACAGAACCTTCGGCATGCATGGCAATCTGCCCGACAACCGCACCGATGGCATTGGCGACACCGGCGTGTTCAGGCAGAATCATCCGCACCCCCAGGCGTTCACCAACCGCGCCGTAATAGCTGGGGGCGGATGCTCCGAGTCCGATCACGGGAACGCCTAACGTGGCGGACATCTGCACCACATCCTTGTGCCCATCCAGCGCCGCCAGCATCAGCGGGTGACGTGCCAAGGTTTCGGGGCTTTCACCCCGCCAATCGCGACGATCCTCATCAAAGGCCGCTTCCAGCAGGCAATCGACAGTCTGAAACTTGAGCTGATCAATGATCGCCCGCGCCAAAACTTCGGGCCCTGCGGTGATCCTGTCTCCACGCCCATTTCGCCTGCGGGCAAAAACGGTCATCGCCTTCAAAGCTGCGGCACCGTCCCAACTATCGAGCTTGCCCAGCACATGGGATGCGTCCGATGCGGTCACGCCCGAAATCATCACATGGCCCTGCGAGACCAGTCGCATCAGGGCCGGGTATTCCAACCGCGTGCGCACCGCATCCGACAGTTGCAGCGGCCCCTGCATCAGGCGTGCCACCACAGCTTCTTCGCGCCCGGACAGGCCCGCAGGGGGGTCGCCCTGCCACATCGGCAAAACAAACCGCCCGTCATGTTCGCCGGGCGCATCGGTCGCCAGCGCCTTGTCGAGCGCGTCGTGGATCAGGTCGGGCCACTGGCTGGCGGCCAGCGCCACCGGCACAAGGCGGCGTGGGCCCAGGTACAGGCTGGTTGCCAGCCCCTCGATCAGGTGGACCTCACTATCACCACCAAGGCCGGTCGTGCGCATGGCCACCGCCTCGACCATGGTGCGGTATTTGCCGACGCGCGCACCCATCGGGTCAATCGCCGGCTTGCCGTTGCGCAGCAGGCAGACATCCGTCGTGGTGCCGCCGATGTCGCTGACCAGCGCATCCTTTTCGCCGGTCAGCCAGCTTGCACCGGCGATCGAGGCAGCAGGGCCGGACAGGATGGTTTCAATGGGATGTTCGCGCGCCAGCGCCGCCGATACCAGCGCCCCGTCGCCGCGTACCACCATCAGCGGCGCGCGAATGCCTAGATGGGCCATATGCGCCTCACAGGACGACACCAGATGGTCGATCATGCCGATCAGGCGGGCGTTCAGAACCGCCGTCAATGCCCGGCGCGGACCGTTCAGAGCGGCGGAAAGTTCATGTGAACAGGTGACCGGCCGGCCCGTGATCTTGCGAATGATGTCTCGGGCGGCATGCTCATGGGCCGGGTTGCGGGTGGCAAAGCTGGCGGCCACGGCAAAGCCGGTGATCTCTGGCCCAAGTGTTGCCAGTTCAGTCTCTAATGCGGCCAAATCCAGTGCTGATACCTCGCCTCCGGCATGGTTGTGACCACCAGCCATCCAGATCACCGGATCGCCCCGCAGCGCCTCTTCCAAACCGGCGCGGGCCAGTTCCGATGTGTCGAAACCGATAAAGACCAGTGCGACGCGCCCACCCTGCCCTTCAACCAAGGCGTTGGTGGCAAGGGTTGTCGAGAGCGACACCATGGCGACACTCGTGGCCGCGATCGCCGCATTGGCAATGGCCGCATCAATCGCGCGACCGACGCCCAGTGACAGATCGGGGCGTGTCGTCAGCGATTTGGCAGAGGCGATGACCCGGTCCTCGCTGTCCTCGAGAATGACGGCATCGGTGTAGGTTCCGCCGGTATCGACGCCAAGTAGAAGTGCCATGCGTGTTTCCTGTACCCTGTCCGCCTATGCCTGCGCGTCCGCAAGGATACGGTCCGCACCGATCCAGCCGACCAATATGCTGGGCGCATTGGTATTGCCGCCGATCAGCGTTGGAAAGACCGAAGCATCACAAACCCGCAGACCTTCGGTGCCATGCACTTTCAGATTCGGGTCAACTACCGATGTTGCCGCGTTCTTGCCCATCCGCGCCGTGCAGGACGGATGATAGACCGTGCCCGATCGGGCGCGGATGTCTGCGATCAGGTCGGCATCGCTTTGAACCTCGGGGCCGGGGCGCAGTTCTTCGGCGACCAGCCCGCGCATCGGGTCGCAGGCTGCGATCTGGCGCAGAAACTTCACCGCTGCCAGCATTTCGGCCACGTCATGTTCGGTTGAATAGGCATTGGCCACGATCTTTGGATGGGCAAAGGGATCAGCAGAATGAAGCGTGATCTGCCCCCGGCTGGTCGGGCGGCAATTCGACAAACCCAGCGACAGACCCGAAAACGGGTCCGGCGTCAGCAGCGGGCGTTCACCATCACGCGGGATAAGCGTCGAAAACGCCTGCATGTAAAGCTGCATGTTGGGGCGGGGCAGATCCGGACTGGTGCGAAAAAACCCGCCCGCGTGGTTGATCGACTTGGCCAAGGGCCCGCCGCCGGTCAGGAAATACTGCATCCCCACCCACATCTTGCCCCACCAAGGGCGCAGGATGTCATTGTATGTCGGCACCTTCATTCGCCAGGTATAATTCAAGCCCTGGTGATCGTTCAGATGGGCACCGACATTCGGATTGTCGACAACCACCGGCAGGCCCTTGCCCTTCAGATGCTCGGCCGCGCCAATGCCCGACAGCATCAGAAGCTGAGGCGAATTGATCGCCCCGCCCGACAGGATCACCTCGCGCCCGGCGCGTATCTGGCGCAGGGTGCCCTTGTGCCGGTAGTCGACACCGACGGCGCGACGGCCTTCGAAAATCACCCTGCTGACCTGGGCATCGGTGATGACGGTGACGTTGCGGCGTTTCATCGCGGGGCGCAAAAACGCCCGTGCCGCCGAATTGCGCCGACTGCCCTTGATGGTCATCTGATAGATGCCGACACCTTCCTGTTCGGCACCATTGAAATCCGCGTTGAAAGGCAGACCCGCCGCATTGGCCGCGCGCGTGTACATGTCACATAGAGGATGCAAACCGCGACGATTGGCGGAAATGAACAAGGGGCCACCGGTGCCACGGAAGGCGTCGCTACCGGCCTCGTTATCCTCGATCTGGCGGTAGGCCGCCCGCACGGCCTGCGGCCCCCAGGCGTCACCGGCCACAGCCCTCCAATCGTCATAGTCGCTGGCATGGCCGCGAATCCAGACCATCGCATTGATCGAACTTGATCCGCCGAGAATGCGCCCCCTTGGCCAGTGGTCGCGGTTACCTGCCAGTCCGGGGTCGGGTTCGGTCGTGTACATCCAGTTGACAGCGGGGTCATAGAACAGCTTGCCGTAACCCAGCGGCAGGTGCACATAGAAACGCCGGTCGCTGCCGCCCGCTTCCAGCACCAGAACCCTGTGGCGACCATTGGCCGAAAGGCGTTCGGCCAGAACGCATCCGGCGGACCCGGCACCGACGATGATATAGTCGAATTGCGTCTCTGACACGGCGTTTTGCATCCTTGTTCCCCGAATGAGGGATCATCAGCGGGTGACGATTTACGCCCTCATTTGCGACGGGAAAAGTCGTTTTTCTTTGATCCGACCGGTTGTCAGCGGAAATAGATGTTATAGGCCTTGCGGATGGCCTGATCGAGCGCAGGGTCAATCACGCTGCCAGCCTTTGCCAGAATATCGTTCTTGCGGGCGATGGCGGCATCCAGCAACTGCGGCTTTCCAGCCTCGTTCCATTCCTTCGGGCTCATCCGGTTGGCGACCGCAGGGTAGATATACTCGGTCTGCATCAGGGCCAGTGTCTGTTCCGACCCAAGATAATGGCCCGGCCCCCCCATGCAGACGGCTTTCATCGCCTCGATGCTGGTGCTGTCCTGATTGACGTCAATGCCGCGCACCAGCCGCATGGCCTGTCCCAGCAGATCGTCGCCCAGCACCAGGCTTTCCATGCAGAATCCCAGCAATGAGGCGTGCATTCCGACCGCCTCATAGCACATGTTGAGCCCCGCAAGTCCCGCCAGTGCATTGGTGATGCCCTGCTCCCAACCCGCCTGCATGTCGGGCAGTTTGCTGTCGGAAATGCCTGATGCTGCCCCCCCCGGCAAATCGTAAAACCGGTGCATCTGCGCACAGCCCGCCGTCAAAAGCGCCTGTTCAGCCGATCCGCCGGACATGGCCCCTGTCCGCAGGTCCGATACGAACGGCCAGGTGCCGAAAATCGCCGGGGCGCCCTTCTTGATGGCGTTGACATAGACCACGCCTGCCAGACATTCCGCCACCGCCTGCACGATGGTCAGCGCGATGGGCGCGGGTGCCGTGGCCCCGGCCTGTCCGGCAGACAGCAACAGCATCGGCATCCCCCGGCGGATGCAATCTTCCATGGTGATGCAGCTTTCCTCGGCGAATTTCATCGGTGGCACGACGAAACAGTTGGAGTTGGAGACAAAGGGCCGTTCAACCCATTTTTCCTCACTGCCCGCAACCATATAGAGCATGTCAAAGCAATCCTTGACATGGCTCGGGTCGCTGAACGAGGTGCCCACATGCTTGCGCGTGCCCGAAAGCGACCCGTAAAGCGTGTTGAGGTCCATCTCCAGATTATCCACTACGTCACGGCAAACCATGGTGCGCTGATAGAAATGGATGTTGTCGAGGTTTTCCACCAATCGCGCCGCATCATACAGATCCTGCGCGGTGGATTCGCGATACTCAAGCGTCACCGGGTCAACGATATGCACGGCGGCACCGGCGGTGCCGTAATGGACCTTGGTTCCGCTCAGATGCAGGTCATGTTTGGGATCGCGCGCATAAAGGGTGATATCGCGCGCCGCCACAGCCAGCATATCCTCGACCAAAGCGCGCGGAAACCGGATGCGCCCGTCATCGCCCTGAATGGCGCCCGCCTCGGTCAGCAGTTTCACCCCGGAAGCCGGTGCCTGGCTCAGCCCGATCACCTCCAGCGCCTCAAGGGCGGCGGCATGGATGCGGGCCACATCTGCATCGCTCAGCGGCTTGTACTGCCCGCCTGACATGCCAGGGCGAACCGGGCGCATTGCCTCGGTCAAGGGGGCGGCGCGCATCGCGCGGCGCGCCTCTCGTCCGCCCGCCCGTGCCGGACGCTTCGCTTCCGTGTTCAACACTTCTTCCGACATGCCGGTTTCTCCCTGAAAAGCCTGTGGCTTTCACCTTTGTCCAATTACTCTCCGGGGGTCCGGGGGTGGAAAACCCCCGGCGCGCCGGTCACATCCGCACACGTTCAGATTTCGGGTCATAGATCGGGGCCAGCGACGGCTCCGCGCCCACTCTGCGCCCGGCAATCTCGACCTGATAGGCCGATCCCAGCACATCGGCGGCGCTTTCGCCCGGACAGGGCACATAGCCCATGCCGATAGCCGCCCCGAGATGATGGCCATAGGCCCCCGAGGACAGGTAGCTCACGATCTTGCCGTCACGGATCAGCGGCTCATTGTGATAGACCATCACGTCCGGGTCGGTCATCTTGAACTGCACCAGTCGTTTGGCCAACCCCGCCTCTTTCTTGCGCAAAACCGCGTCGCGGCCGATGAAACCCGGTTTGGCGGTCTTGACCGCAAAGCCCAGACCCGCCTCCAGCACATGATCCTCGCAGGTGATGTCATGGCCAAAGTGGCGAAAGGCTTTCTCGATGCGGCAACTGTCCATCATGTGCATCCCGCACAGCTTCAGGCCCATGTCCTGCCCGGCGTCCCACAGGGTTTCAAAGACATGTCCGGCCATGTCGGCGGACATGTAAATCTCCCACCCGAGCTCGCCCACATAGGAAACCCGGTGTACGCGGGCCAGCCCCATGCCGATCTCGATTTCCTGGGCGGTGCCAAAGGGGTTGACCACGTTGGAAAAGTCATTGGGGCTGACCTTTTGCATCAGTTTGCGGGCATTCGGCCCCATGACCGCCAGCACGCCCTCGCCTGCGGTAACATCGGTCAGGATGACGTTGAAATCGCCGATGTGGCGGCGCATCCAGATCTGATCCTTCAGCCGCGTCACTGCCGGCGTCACCACCAGATAGGAGGTTTCCGACAGGCGCGTGGCGGTGACGTCTGCCTCGATCCCGGCCCTTGCATTCAGAAATTGCGTGTAGACGATCTTGCCCACCGGCACTGACATGTCGGCACCCGAGATGTGGTTCAAAAACGCCTCGGCGTCGCGACCTTCGACCCTGATCTTGCCGAAAGACGACATGTCATACATGCCGACATTGCCGCGCACCGCCTGATGCTCTGCCGCCTGATTGGCGAACCAGTTCTGCGGGCCCCAGGAATATCGGTACTCCCGCTCCTGCCCCGGATTGGCAAACCAGTTGGCGCGTTCCCAGCCACCGATCTCGCCGAATACCGCGCCGTTGGCCTCCAGATGCGCATGGAATGGCGTCCGCCGCACCCCGCGCGCGGTGGCTTTCTGGCGGTAGGGGTAGTGGTCGGCGTAAAGCAGCCCCAGGGTTTCCTTGGATCGCTCGAACAGATAGCGACGGTTGCCCTGAAACGGCTGGTTGCGGCCGACATCCACGTCACCAAGGTCGAAGGGTTTTTCGCCCGTCTCCATCCATTCGGCTAGCGCCATGCCCGCGCCGCCCGCCGATTGGATGCCGATCGAATTGAACCCGGCGGCGACCCAGAAGTTGTCGACCTCCAGCGATTGCCCCAGATTATAGGCATCATCGGGCGTGAAGCTTTCCGGCCCGTTGAAGAACGTGTGGATCCCCGCCTCGGCCAACATCGGCAGCCGGTGGACAGCACGCTCCAGGATCGGCTCGAAATGGTCGAAATCCTCGGGCAGTTGGTCAAAACAGAAATCCTCGGGGATGCCGTTCATGCCCCAGGGTTTCGAGACGGGTTCGAACGCGCCCAAAAGGTACTTGCCCGCGTCCTCCTTGTAATAGGCGCATTCATCCGGCACCCGCAGCACCGGCATCTGGCTCAGGCCGGGGATCGGCTCGGTCACGATGTAGAAATGTTCGCAGGCATGAAGCGGCACGTTTACGCCCGCCATGCGGCCCACCTCGCGCCCCCACATGCCGCCGCAATTGACCACATTCTCGGCGGCGATTTCGCCCGTTTCGTCACCCTGTTGCCAGCGAACCGACCTGGCGCGGCCTTTCTCGACCGCAACCCCCGTGACTTTCACACCCTCGGCCACCAGCGCACCGCGTTGCCGCGCGCCCTTGGCCAGTGCCAGCGCGATGTTCGCGGGGTCGCCCTGCCCGTCGGTCGGCAGCCAGACCCCGGCCTTCACGCCCTCGATGTTCAGATGCGCATAGCGTTCCTTGACCTCGGCGGGTGACAGCTCCTCCACCGGCACGCCAAAGGCCCGCCCCATCGAGGCGGATCGGAACAGTTCTTCCTTGCGCGCCTCGGTCAGCGCGACCGAGACCGAGCCAACCTGCCGGACCCCGGTGGCAAGACCCGTCTCGGCCTCCAGCCCCCGGTACAGATCGGCAGAATACTTGGCCAACCGGGTCATGTTGGACGAGGCGCGCAATTGCCCGATCAGCCCTGCTGCGTGCCAGGTCGTGCCACAGGTCAGTTGCCTGCGCTCCAGCAACACCACATCCTTCCAGCCAAGTTTGGTCAGATGATAGGCCACCGAACAGCCGATTACGCCGCCCCCGATGATCACGACACGTGCTGTTTTCGGCAGGTTAGACACTTTTCAGCCCTTTCATTTTGGCACAAATACCTTGGGGGTCCGAGGGTAAAGCCCCCGGCGTTCAGGCTTTTATACGAACGTTTTCCGCATCCCATAGCGGCTGGTCTTCCTGCACCACGGCGCGGCAGCGTTCTCCGTAAATCTCGACCTCGACTTCGGTTCCCGGCACTGCCAGATCGGCGCGGATCATGCCCAGCGCGATCGACGCATTGACCCGGTATCCCCAAGCCCCCGAAGTGGTTTCGCCGACCACTTTGCCGCCCTGCCAGATGGTCGACATGTAGGGCGCATCACAATCCTTGGCCTCGACGATCAGGGTGACAAATCGCTTCTTCACACCGCGCTGTTTTTCGGCCATCAACGCCGCCTTGCCGGTGAAATCCTGCGGCTTGTCGAGTTTCACGAAACGGTCCAACCCGCCTTCGAGCAGGCTGTAATCGGTCGACAGATCGCCCTTCCAGGTACGATAGCCTTTTTCCATCCGCAGGGAATTCAGCGCCCACATGCCAAAGGGTTTGGCACCAGCGGCCAGAACGGCGTCATAGATCGCCGGCATTTCGGTGTTTTCGGCATGGATCTCCCATCCCATTTCGCCGGCAAAGGACACCCGGATCAAAAACGCCTTGCGCCCCGCCACGGTGCAATGCTGATGGCTCAGCCAGCCCAGCGACAGATCGGCATCGGTGATCCCCGCCAAAACGTCGCGCGATTTCGGGCCGGTGACGATCAATGTATCGCGCTCGGTCGTGGTTTCGCGCACCGTCACGCCCTTGGGCACCGACTGTCGCACCAGATCGCCGTCATGCCACTGGGCCGTCGCGGCAGTGATCAGCACGAAGCTGTTTTCGGCCAGTCTTATGCAGGAAAATTCCGTCACGATGCGGCCGCGTTTGTCGGCGGCATAGATCAGGTTCATCCGCCCGATCTTGGGAATGCCGCCGGTGCAAAAGCCGCGCAGCCAGTCGTCGGCGCCGTCGCCCTGCACCCAGAGGCGGGTAAAACCCGGCAGGTCGAGTACGCCACAATGGTCGCGCACCGCTTCGCATTCTTCCTTGATCCGGGCTTCCCAAGGGCCGGAACGACCCCAGGTATGGGTGCTTTCCTCGGAAGTATCGTCCTCCGGCCTGGCGTACCAATTGGCGCGTTCCCAGCCGTTATAGACGCCCATCACGCCGCCCTGCGCCTTGACCTTGTCATGCACCGGCGACAATTTGCGGTCGGGTGCCGCAGGCCAGCGATGCCAGGGGAAGTGCATGGCATATTCGTGGCCATAGGTTTCCATCCCCTTGGCGATGCAATAGTCGCGGTCGGTGTAATCGGTGTAGCGGCGCGGATCGACCGCCCACATATCCCATTCGGTGGCGCCTTCGGTGATCCATTCGGCCATCACCTTGCCCGCGCCGCCGGACTGGGCGATGCCGAAGGTAAAGACACAGGCCTCGAACGCGTTCGGGACACCAGGCATCGGCCCCAGCAGCGGCAGACCGTCCGGTGCATAGGGAATTGGGCCGTTGATGACGCGGCTGATTCCGGCAGTGCCCAAAAGCGGGACGCGGGCCATCGCATCTTCGATATACCATTCCAGCCGGTCAAGATCGTCGGGGTAGAGCTGAAAACTGAAATCTTCCGGCATCGGATCATCGGGGGTCACCCAATGCGCCTTGCAGCCCCGCTCATAAGGGCCGAGGTTGAAGCCGGTCTTTTCCTGCCGCAGGTAATAAGAGGAATCCACGTCGCGCAGCAGCGGCAGTTTGCGACCCATTTCCTTTGACCATGCCTCGATCTCCGCCACGGGTTCAGACAGCATGTACTGATGGCTCATCACCATCATCGGCACGGTGCGCCCACCGTAGGGTTTGAACCATTCGCCGACCTTCTGCGCATAGTAACCGGCGGCATTGACCACATATTCGGCGCGAATAGAGCCTTTTTCGGTGTGAACAATCCATTCGCCGTTTTCGCGGGATACCCCGGTCGCGGGGGTGAAACGAAGAATCGTCGCGCCCAGATCACGGGCACCTTTGGCCAGGGCTTGCGTCAACTGTGCAGGGTCGATGTCGCCGTCGTCCGGGTCAAACAAGGCGCCTGCCAGATCGTGGGTTTCGACAAAGGGGTATTTGCCCTTGATCTCGTCAACGCCCAGAATTTCGATATCGAGCCCCTGATAGCGGCCCATGCCCTTTGCGCGCTCAAATTCCTGCATCCGTTCCTTGGAATGGGCCAGACGGACAGAGCCGGTAACATGGTAGTTCATCGGGTAATCGACCGCCGCACCCAGCCCGCGATAAAGTTCGGTCGAATAGCGTTGCATGTTCATGATCGACCATGAGGTGGAAAAGGTCGGCACGTTGCCCGCAGCGTGCCAGGTCGACCCGGCGGTCAGTTCATTCTTTTCCAGCAAAACGCAATCGGTCCAGCCCGCCTTTGCCAGATGAAAGAGCGACGAGACACCCACCGCACCGCCGCCGATGATAACCACCCGTGCCGTTGTCGGTATTTCGCTCATGTTCTTTGCCCTCTGATTTGTCGCGCGGATTATCGCGACAAAAACACCGGCTTTCAATTCGATGAGCGGATGATTATTAATCGGAGATATCGATTAGAGGTGCCCATGCAGATCGAACTTATCGAAACATTTCTGGATCTGTGCGAAACCCGCAGCTTCAACCGCACTGCGGACCGGTTGGGGGTGACGCAATCGACCATATCCGGGCGGGTAAAGGCGCTTGAATCCGTGCTGGACAGGCGGCTTTTCACCCGTTCGCGGGCGGGCACACAGCTTACCACCGACGGGTTGCGGTTTGCACCCCACGCCCGGTCCTTGCTGCATGGCTGGACCGAGGCGCGCCATGCATTGGGGGATGCGGCGGCGGGTGCCGTCACCATGCGCATCGGCATTCAGCACGATCTGGTCGGGGTTCACTTCAGCGAGTTGATCCGGGATTTCCGCGCCGCCCTGCCCGACACCGCGTTTTTCTTCGAGGCCGATTATTCGGCGCAGATAAGTTCGGACCTGACCACCGGGATCGAGGATTTCGCGATTCTGTTTTCGCCGCGCTTCCATCCCGATCTTTATTTCGAGACTTTGGGCGAGATCACTTATCTGATGGTTTCGACCGAGACGGATCGCCTGTCGGAGGTCAGGCGCGATACCTATATCCTGCCGCATTATTCCGACGCCATTCCGCATATCCATGCCGGTTTGCATCCGAATTTGGCCACAGCAACCCTGTCAATTGGCCAGAACGCCGCCATGGTCGCGTTGATCGGGTCATTGGGCGGTTCGGCCTATGTCTTACGCCAATCGGCGCAAGAAATGGTGCAGGCGGGCATCTGCAAGCTGGTGGCCGATGCACCGCCGATCCCGCAGCCGATCTTTGCCGGGCTACATATCCGCAATCGGCACCGGGCGATGCACCGGCGGTTGCTGCAAATCCTGCGGTCACGGTTCGGGCCGGGGGCGATTTCGGACGCAAGGCGGCGGGTGGGTTAGAGTGTGACGAATGCCCTTTCCAGCGCGTCGCACAGGATGTCAGCCTCAACGCGGCCAAACAGCATCGGCGGCTTGAACTTCAGCACATTGTCGAGCGGCCCATCGGTCGAGGCCAATACCCCTTGCTGGCGGATATGATTGACGATCTGGCTCGCCTCGGCGGTAGCGGGGGCAAGGGCGGTTCGGTCGGTCACAAGCTCCAGCCCCAGGAACAGGCCGGCGCCGCGCACGTTACCGATGATGTCGTGGTGCGTCTGCATGTCTCTGAACCGGGTAAGAAGGTAGTTGCCGGTATCGAGTGCCGACTGCTGCAAGCCTTCGGACTCAATCACATCGAGAACCGCCTTGCCAATCGCCATGGACACCGGATTGCCACCGTAGGAGTTGAAATATTCCATCCCATTGGCAAATCGCGCGGCAAGCTCGGGCGTTGTCACCACCGCCGCAAGCGGGTGGCCATTGCCGATCGGCTTGCCCATCACCACGATATCGGGGATGACGCCCTGAAGCTCGAAACCCCAAAATGCCGACCCTACCCGACCAAAACCGCATTGCACTTCGTCGGCAATACAGACACCGCCCGCCGCACGGATATGGGCGTAGGCGGCCTGAAGGTAACCGTCGGGATAGATCACCTGGCCGCCAACCCCGGAGATGGATTCGGCGATGAATGCGGCCCGGCCATTGCCGGTTTTGGCTATGATAGTCTCTATTTGTCGACGCACATCATCGGCGTAGGCCGCACCGACCGCAGTTGACATACCTTTATGCGTGCCGCGATAGGGATCGGGGAAATCGGCGATCTCGACGAAATCCGGTTGCGCGAAACCGCCCCTGCGCTTGAACTTGTAGGGGCTGACATCGACCATGCCGCCGGAATTGCCGTGATAGGCCCAGTCCAGCACCACGGTCGATTTCTTGCCAATCGCCGTGCGGGCAATGCGCAGGGCAAGCT
>JBATDH010000423.1:0-2748 GCA_049663365.1 Albidovulum sp.
GGGGGGCGGGTCGGGGGCGAAGCGGGGCTGACGCCCCGCGCGGCGCTGGGGGCAGGCCAATGTCCTTCACCACGACCTTTCCGCAATGATCTGGCCCCGCTCCGATTGCATGCCCGGTTTTCATTCCGTGAAAAGTCACTGTCAGGTTTGCACTCGCCAACTCAAAATCGAAAGGGATTGAATCGGGTCTCAGGAACTCGCCGCTATCCGCGTCCAGTCCGGATGGGACATCAACAGCAACCACCCTCGCGGAAGGCCAGTGCTGACTATCCTCGCCGCAATTCAATGAGCATGTGAGCAATGCCCAACTGACGGCGTTGCAATCAAAAGGTCGGCTCAAACCGATCCCGAATATCGCATCCACAATGATCGTATCGGAGCTTGTGGTCGCAGGATCGAGCCAAAACTCCTCGCAATCCAGTTTTCTCACCTCCCCCATCCCGCACCACCGCTCATAATTCACCCGCGCATCCGGCGGCAGCCGCTCCGGGTCGCCGTAAAGGAACACCTCCACCTCCCAGCCCCATTCCTTCAGGAGCCGCGCCACCACGAACCCGTCGCCGCCATTGTTGCCCGGCCCGCAGAGCACGACCGCCCGGAACGACCCCGCCTGAAACTCCGGCCATTCCTCGAAAATCGCCTCGACCACACCGCGCCCGGCGCGTTCCATCAACTCAAGGCCCGTGACTTCTCCGCTAGCAATTGCGGCCTGTTCTATCGCCCGCATCTGCGCGGCGGTCAGAAGCTCGGTCATGGCAACCCTCCCAGGTTCACAAATCGCCCATCATCCGGGCAATCTGCACAAATTTTAGGCACACCCGGCAGAATCCCCGACGCAGATGTCCAACCCCAAGGCTAACCAATTGTGCCCGCAAAGCGAAAGTGGTGACAGGGGCCAACTTGCGCGAATTCGAGAAGGAGTCGGCCCATGAAGAAGATCGAAGCCATCATCAAGCCTTTCAAGCTCGACGAGGTCAAGGAAGCGCTTCAGGAAGTCGGCGTGCAGGGCCTCAGTGTGATCGAGGTCAAGGGTTTCGGTCGCCAGAAGGGCCATACCGAGCTTTACCGCGGCGCCGAGTATGTCGTCGACTTCCTGCCCAAGGTCAAGATCGAGGTGGTGCTGGCCGATGACATGGTCGAGGCCGCCATCGAAGCCATTGTCAGCGCCGCGCGCACCGACAAGATCGGTGACGGCAAGATTTTCGTCACCCCCGTCGAACAGGTGATCCGCATCCGCACCGGCGAATCCGGCGAAGACGCGATCTGATACCCAACACCCGCAGGGTGGGTTTCAACCCACCCTGCCCACCCGCAATAAAATCACGCCAATCAGAAGGAATGTGACCCATGAGCGCCAAAGACGTTCTCAAACTGATCAAGGATGAAGAGGTCGAATATGTCGATGTCCGCTTCACCGACCCCAAGGGGAAACTCCAGCATGTAACCCTGATCGTCGACATCATCGACGAGGATTTCTTTGAAGAAGGCTTCATGTTCGACGGCTCCTCCATCGCCGGATGGAAATCCATCGACCAGTCCGACATGAAACTGATCCCCGACACGTCGTCCGTCTACATCGACCCCTTCTATGCCGAAAAAACCCTTTGCGTGCATTGCAACGTGGTTGAGCCTGACACCGGCGAACCCTATAGCCGCGACCCGCGCGGCACGGCCGCCAAGGCCGAGGCCTATCTCAAATCCACCGGCATCGGCGACGCCTCCTACTGGGGCCCCGAGGCCGAGTTTTTCCTCTTCGACGACGTGCGTTATTCCGTCTCGATGAACAAGGTCGCGTTCGAGGTCGACGCCGTTGACGCCGCATGGAACTCCGACAGCGAATATGAAATGGGCAATTCGGGCCACCGCCCCGGCGTCAAGGGCGGCTATTTCCCGGTCAACCCGACCGACGCGGCGCAGGATCTGCGCGGTGAAATGCTCTCGACGATGAAACGCATGGGCATGAAGGTCGACAAGCACCACCACGAAGTTGCCTCGACCCAGCATGAGTTGGGCATGATCTTCGGCGGCTTGGTCGAACAGGCCGACAACATGCAGAAATACAAATACGTGATCCACAACGTCGCCCACGCCTATGGCAAGTCGGCCACCTTCATGCCCAAACCGATCAAGGGCGACAACGGCTCCGGGATGCATGTGAACATGTCGATCTGGAAGGGCGGCAAGCCGCTGTTTTCCGGCGACAAATACGCCGATCTGAGCCAGGAGGCGCTGTGGTTCATCGGCGGCATCCTCAAGCACGCCAAGGCACTCAACGCCCTGACCAACCCGTCAACCAACGCCTATAAACGCCTGATTCCGGGGTTTGAGGCGCCGGTCCTGCGCGCCTATTCGGCCCGCAACCGCTCGGGCTGTGTCCGCATCCCGTGGACCGAAAGCCCCAAGGCCAAACGGGTCGAGGCGCGTTTCCCCGATCCGTCGGCCAACCCCTATCTGTGCTTTTCGGCCCTCTTGATGGCCGGTCTCGACGGCATCAGGAACAAGATCGACCCCGGCCCGGCCTCGGACAAAGACCTTTACGATCTGCCGCCCGAAGAGCTGGCCGAAATCCCCACGGTCTGCGGATCACTTCGCGAGGCGCTGGAAGCGCTGGCGGCCGATCACGACTTCCTGCTGGCAGGCGATGTCTTCACCCAGGATCAGCTCGAAGGCTACATGGCGCTGAAATGGGAAGAGGTCTACGCCTACGAACACACGCCCCATCCGGTCGAATACCAGATGTATTACAGC
>JBATDH010000424.1:0-5617 GCA_049663365.1 Albidovulum sp.
TTCGGCCTGGCGCAAGATCGCAAGGATCTGGGGTTCGCTATATCTTGTCATCTTCATTCAGAATCTCCTCGTTCATCTTGCCGAGAAAATTCTACTTCCGCAGCCCCTTACTTTGGGGGGATTACCCCCTCCATCGTCACCCCACCTGAAAAGATGGAAGATCATCGGGCTACGCTCTACCACGCGCCTGACGTGCTGGGAAGTCGATGTAGACCTGACACCTGCGATGGTGGGGTTACGGTCGACTTCCCAGAACGTAGAATCTAGTTCTCAGCCCGAAAGACCTGTTCAACATTGGGGTTCGAGAATGCACCCAAGTAGGTGAGGCGCATCCCGACTATCGTTGCAGCCGTCTCGAAGGAAACCCCGCTTTCGATAAGGCTTTGGGCAAGCGTCCGGGTGGCCTGCAATTCTTTTTTGCTCAGTGTCCGAAGTGAACTCCGAACTGAACGGCGAGTGGGGCTTTACCGGCCCTTCTGGTGAGACAATCGCCAAACGGAAACTTGACCTTCTGGCCGATGGCACCGCAGCGGGGCAAAACTGGGTCATTGTGCTGCGCTTCACGCGCGAGTTTGGTCAGCGGTGGCTTCACGCTGCGATTTATGAAGACAAGCACGACGCCAAGCTGGGGAACCTCAGTGTGAGCGAACTTGTGTCGACGGGGCGCAGCGCCACGGAATTCGGCGGGACTCATTTGATGACTTCGGTTGTTCCGGCGTCTGACCTGATCCGCCCGCTTCTGGAGTCCTGACACATGGGCATTCTCGATCTATTCAAACGCAACCCCGCCCCGATGCAAACCCGCCGCTTTGATGGCGCGGCAGGCGGGCGGCGCTGGTCATCTGCACCTTCCTTCGGGCGCACCGGGCCGGAAACGCTGGCAGCTTCTGCCCCTATCGGGCACGTCGTCGCGCTTGAAGGCTGCAAATTCATGGCCAGCCAGGTCATCGCGGGATGCCGGAAGCCCATGTTTCTCGGCATAGGTCTTTGAACCAAAAATGGTAAACTGTGCGGTGCTGATCTTGCGGCAAATCAGGTCCGGATCGGGACGTTTCCGCGAGATTCTCAGTGCAACGTCAGCCTCCGCTGCCTTGAGATCAAGCACCCTAATGCTGGACAGAAACTCGAACCCAATTTCGGGATGAAGCTCCGAAAAGTCGCTGAACACGTCCATTACCTGTGGCGATAGATTTGCGGAAAAGAATGTGAATCGGATCGGCCGAATATCTGAGAAATTCAAGGCGGCTCTGGAGAATTCGTGCGCGGCGGCTTCCATCGCTTCGGCCAATGGCAAGAGAGCTATGGCATCCTTCGCCGGCTTGAAACCGCGCGTGTCACGCTCAAACAAACCAACACCCAGTTCATGCTCCAAGGCCTCTATACGGCGGGCAACGGTGGGTTGAGCTAGGCCCAGCTTCTTCGACGCCGCCAGTGTTGAGCCGCCTCGGCATACCGCGAGAAAGACACGCACATCTGACCAATTGCGAAACCCGTTATTCATTTTTGAAGAACAACACAACGACACAACGGATACCAGCAAAGATTTCTGTTGGTTAACCTTGTCGAAACTGAACCTTCGACCAAAGGATTGAGACATGGCGTTTCTGGATATTACGCTCGTCAACCGGCCGCTTGGGCTAACCTCACTCGGACTTCGGAAACTGTTTTCTCTCAAACCGAGTGAGGCCGCCCCCGAAAGCGCGGACGAGGCCCGCAACAGACGCGAATTCATCAGGGAAATGATTTTCGATAACCCGGGATCATTTTCCAATGACTATGACATACAGCACCTGATGAGCCATTTCCCCCGCGATTTTTGAATGCCATCTGCGCGAAACGTTCGAGCCTTGCCGACCTTGACGAGATGAAGGTCTGCAATTCAGGAAGGCAGAGTTGCACATGCTTCTGCAGCGAAAGCCCGGAATCCGCCCCTTGGTGATGACCGTAGTGAACGGCCCTGAGCTGCCCTTCGACTAATTGGTCAACGCCGCGGCGCAGTATCCCCAGACCGGCCATTCGCGCATAGCGCAGCATCTTTGAACGGCAAATGAAGTCACTGCGCGTCAATGCCTCCATACGTTTCGCTGTCCGAGCGACCGGTACTGGTGAATCGCGACGTCGGCGTTCTGAGAAGAGCGCGGAAGGCGCGAATTCGCCGAATACTTAACTCAGGCGGTACCTTTTCTGGCAGTGGACCTCTCGATGTACACATACCCGTGTTTCCTTGGTGTTGTGTTGTGCGTTTCAGAGCACACAACTTAACTGGCGCCGCTGCCATCTTAGACAAAGGGATCATGCGACCATTGCAGCAAGGCCTGCCTTTGACGGGGGCGGCAGAAGATGTCGCCGGGGTAACAGTTGGCCCTGATCTGGCCTGCGTGTCGGGCGAACCCGCGCCAGCGTTTGATCTGCAGCGCATCTATGTCGGCAATCCTTCTACCCATGTAATAGCGACAATACCACTGGAACCACCCGCGCGGATCGGGGCCGATGATCCATCCCTTTTCGCGCCAGGTTTTCAGGGGCTGGCGGCTTTTGATGCCGAAAAAATTGAGATCAGGGTCAGCCTGATGCGATAGCCTGGCGTTCTCAAACCAATCGGGCGGAAACTCGGATCTACAATCGTTCAGGTACTTCCCCTCGAAAACGCCCATCTTGAGCATTTCGCGCGGCGCGTAATAGGGTCTGAAATCGGCTGAGAATTGTCCTGCGACGGGCGCGTTTAGGTAATATTTGTACCCAAATTGCATCCGGTCGTTAACCACAACTTCTGTTTCGTCGTTCATTGTCACTGCACGTGTTTCACAAATGGATACGTCCCCGGGCATGCCGGGGACGAAGGTTGTCGCAGGAACCGGTCCTAGTGACAATCGGGGCGCGTGCCGGGCAGCAGCACCTTGTCGATCACATGGATCACGCCGTTGTCGGCCTGGATGTCGGCGATGATGACATTGGCCATCTCGCCGGTGCCGTCGGCGATCATCACACCGTCAGCCGACTTGGTGATGCACAGCCGTTCGCTGGCCAGAACCGGCTTGAAATAGGTGGAGCCTGCGGGAATGGCGGCGGCGGGCAGGTTTCTGTCATCTACATGGTAAAGCAGCACGTTGGTTAGCTGACCCTTGTTCTCGGGCTTCAGCAAAGTCTCAACGATGCCTTTGGGAAGCGCTGCGAAGGCGTCATTGATCGGCGCGTAAACCGTGAAAGGGCCCGGACCCGAAAGCGTTTCTGCCAGCCCGGCGGCTGTTACGGCGGCAACCAGGGTTGAGAAGCGTTCATCGCCCGCGGCAATTTCAACGATGTTGTTTGCGGTGGCGGCGGAGCCTGAAACGGCAAGAGCGGTGGCGGCAATGGTTGCTTTGATATTGAACATGGTTTTGTACCTCAGTTGATCTGTTGTTTCATGGTCGAGTAATGGGGATACGCAACCGATAGGACGTCGGATCAATGAATCACATTTATGTGAACCAATTCAAATATTTAGATGGTTTTACGACCGAAACGCAAGCTGCCCCAAATCCTTTCGGAGTGGGGCTGTTGAACCGCGATTTGCTTGGGCTTCAGATGCGCAGCAAAGGCTGCAATAGGCGTGGGATCAGGCTGATGAACCGAAGCGGCGCGTCGGTCGCTGCAAGACATATGCAGGGCGCACCCCACTCGGCGATGGGTGTGTGTTCCAATGTGTCATCGGCAACTTCCAGATCGCCAACGCCGAACCGGCCTGTTTCGTCTGTGAACGCACCTTGCAACACCAGGGTCAACTCGATCCCGTTGTGGCCATGATCCGGCACAGCCTTTCCAGGTGGGATGTACAGCAACCGTACGCTGCCTTCGTCATCCGCATGCAGAAGGGTCTGCCGCACTCCGCCGCCGACGGACTTCCAGCGCGGTGACTTGCCTTTCAGCATCTGCATCACCGGTCCGGGAAACACGCCCGAACGCTCGTAAGGTGGATCAGACTCCATCCTCGGTGCATTGTCGAGCTGGGCAAAGATCGCGTCTTTCATCGAGCCGGACACCGCCTGCATCGTATGCTCGTCAAGCAAAGCCCCACCGACAGCCTCATGCGCACCCAGCCCAGCACGGCATTCGTCGCACAGCGATACATGGGCTGCGACCACCAGCGCAAACGGCTGTTGCAGAGATCCGGCGGCATAGGCCACCAGCATGGGTTCGGGGATGTGGTGTTTGATCTGCGACATTATCGCATTCCTTTTAGGTCATGGCGCAGTCGTTCCAGACCCAGCCTGATGCGGGACTTGACGGTCCCTAAAGCCAGGCCAGTGTCGTCGCTGATTTCCTTGTGGGTGAGTTCGCCCAGATAGGCCTTTTCGATCAGCTCGCGCTGATCCGGCTTGAGCCGGTCAAGTGCAAGCTTTAGCTGCCCCGCTTCCTGCTCCATCGCCAGGATCTGGCTGGCATCATCTTCGATATCATCGGCCATGTTGATGTCTTCGGGAACGGGGCGGTTTTCCTTGCGCACCAGATCGATGCGGCGATTGCGGGCGATCTGGAAAATCCAGGCCGAGACCTGCGCGCGATGCGGGTCAAACATGTCTGCCTTGCGCCAGACGGTCAGCATGACCTCTTGTGCCACATCCTCGGCTGCGCCGCTGCCCAGTCCGGATCGCATAGCTACGCCTTTCAGCCGCGGCGCAAAATAGTCAAACAAGAGACCGAACGCAGCGCGGTCGCGTCTGTCGCGCACCGCCAGCATCAATATTGTCGGATCAGAGTATTTCTGCTCTGGCGATTGCGGCACGCGAGTTAGTTCCCTGTAGTGACGCCTCTGGAAACCTTGCGAGAGAACGCAAGACGGTCTGCTTCGTGAAAGCGTTGGTGATGCTGTCTCAATCATATCTCCATTACGCGCGGTATGGAAAGTTGGATCATTTTTGATCCGAAAGTTTTTCTGCTCCGTATTGAGACAAAGAGGAACAGGAGCGCCCATGTCATTTGATGCCCAACCCATCTGCCCGCAACGTATAGCCGTTTTAGGTGGCGGAATTTCCGGTCTGGCAGCAGCGTACCTATTGGCCCCGCACCACGCCGTCACACTCTACGAGGCCGCGCCGAAGTTGGGCGGCCATGCGCGCACTGTCCTCGCGGGTCGGAATGGCGATCAGCCCGTTGATACCGGGTTTATCGTGTTCAACTATGCCAATTATCCGCATCTGACGCGGATGTTCATGGACCTGGATGTGCCAGTAAAGCCAAGCGACATGAGCTTTGGTGCCAGCATCGACAACGGCCGTGTCGAATACGCCTTGCGTGATCTGCGAGGGCTGATCGGACAGCCGCGCAATCTGGTCCGTCCGGGTTTCCTGCGCATGGTCCGCGACATCATGACATTCAACGCGCAAGCTGAGGTGGCGGCGAGCGACGACAGCATGACAGTCGGCGATCTGGTCGAAAAGCTGGGGCTGGGGGCGTGGTTTCAACGCTACTATTTGTTGCCGATCTGCGGCGCGATCTGGTCAACGCCGCCAGCTGTCAACGGCAGAGTAAAAGTGAGCCAAAGGGCAGCGCAAAATGTTGCCACTTTGGGGTTGGGATAATCAGCTTCGAGAGGAGCGCCAGCATCCGGGCGGCCGCGCATGTCATATAGCTAGCGGTT
>JBATDH010000425.1:0-9974 GCA_049663365.1 Albidovulum sp.
AGAGATTTGGGCGCGATAGGTGATACGTGATGTCTCAAGGTAAAGTCGAAACTCTATAGGCACACCATCCGAACCTGACGAATGGTCCAACCTGGCGCGCGCAGATTGATTGCGCCGCCGCGACCCCGTTTGAACTCCCGCATGACGACCGGACCTTAAGGAGTCCCTGCCGGTGTCGGCAAATTTGCCGGCTGTAACCCCTTGAAAAATTCCCTGCACATTCCCTGCACGCAGGGAATTTTATCCGCAAAACCGAAGCGCCGGATGCTGCCCACAGAGACGCCACGCCAATCTTGCGGCAATGGCGTCTCCAGACGCAGTCTCCAGGTGGTGAGGAATCGCAAAAACAGCCGTATTTAGGCCCCGGAAGGGCACAAATAATGTAAGTAACTCAATGGGTTGGGTGGGTGGCGGAGAGACAGGGATTCGAACCCTGGGGAGGCTTTCACCCCCAACGGTTTTCGAGACCGCCCCGTTCGACCGCTCCGGCACCTCTCCGCGTCGGGGTCGTCATGGGGGCGGGATTTATCGGCCCTCCGGGGGCAGTGCAATACGTAATTTGCGGCTTCGGGCTGTTAATTGTCGCTCGGCGCTGATCCGGCATAGGGTAATCCCCGCATTTTTTAGGGGGTGCTGTCGCAGAACTTATGGGGCCCCGCGCTGATCAAGATATTCGGGACTTTCATGGATCGCTCCCATCGGCCCACTGGCCTGCCCGCGGTGTCGCGATTGCCAGAAGATCAATCGCGCGGGCAGCGATTTGATCAATGATCTCTGAAACGCTTTGCGGGTTGAGGTAGAATGCGGGCACGGGCGGCAGAAGGATTGCCCCCATTTCGGTGGCGGCAGTCATGTTGCGCAGATGTGCAAGCGTCAGAGGCGCTTCGCGGGTCAAAAGGACCAGACGCCGACGCTCTTTAAGCTGAACACCGGCGGCGCGGGTCAGCAGGTTGTCGTCCATCCCCAGCGCAATTGCTGCCAATGTGCGCATCGAACAGGGGGCGACGATCATGCCTGACACCGGAACCGAACCGGAGGCGATGCTCGCACCGATATTGGTGATGGCGTGGCACCGGGTCACGAGCGCTTGAAGGTTGTCCCAGGCATCCGGCCCACACTCCGCTGTCAGGGTGCGTTCTGCGGCCTTGCTGACAACCAAGTCGATCTCCGCGTCCAGAACAGCCAGTTGGCGCGCGACCGACAGGCCCAAAGCCGCCCCCGATGCCCCCGCCACCCCCAATATGATGCGCGGTGCGGTCATGGCGTGCCTTTGGCCATCAGCCGGGACACCAGATCATCGGCAAAGGCGGCATCCTGAGACGAGGTTTGCATGACCTCACCCCAGAGTCTGGTGGTTTCGCTGCCAATCTTGGTTGTGGCGTCGATCCCGATCTTGCCCGCCAGACCGGGCCGCGGGGAGGCGAAATCAAGGTAATCCATCGGTGTATTTTCCACCAGCATCATGTCACGCGCGGGATCCATCCTTGTGGCCAGGGCCCAGGCGATGTCATCCCAGTTTGCGGGGTTTAGATCGTCATCCACCACCACGATCATCTTGGTGTAACTGAACTGCGGCAGCATCCCCCAAAGCGCCATCATCACCCGGCGCGCCTGACCGGGATAGCGTTTGTGGATGCTGATAACCGCCATCCGATAGGAACAGGCGGCGGGCGGCAACCACAGATCGCGGATTTCGGGGATTTGCGTGCGGATGGTCGGCAAGGCAAGCCGGTTGAAGACCTCGCCGATGATGGCGGGCTCATCGGGGGGGCGACCGGTATAGGTGGACAGGTAAAGCGGGTCGCGACGATGGGTGATGGCGGTCACCTGCATCACCGGAAACGGCTCTGCGGGGTTGTAATAGCCGGTATGGTCGCCAAACGGGCCTTCGGGGGCGGTTTCTGTGGGCGAGACCCAGCCTTCCAGAATGATCTCGGCCTCTGCGGGGACCATCAGGGGCACGGATTTGGCTGCAACAAGACGCGGACGAGCGGCGTTCAATGCGCCTGCGAACATCAATTCGGACACCGTTTCCGGCAAGGGCAGGGCAGCAGACAGCAACGTGGCTGGATCCGCCCCCAACACGATGGCAACCGGCGTTCTTTCACCCTGCCGCGCCCAACTCTGGTGATGGGCGGCGCCACCCCGATGGGGCAACCAACGCAAGATCAGCTTGTCGCGCGCCAGAACCTGCGCCCGGTAGACACCGGCATTGTAGCGGCCAATATCGCCGGTGGCCGACCCGTGGGGCCGCGTCAACACCACCGGCCAGGTGATCAGTGGTCCGGCGTCACCCGGCCAATGGGTCTGAACCGGCAAGGCGGCCAAATCCACCTCCGGCCCCGCCTGAACGACCTGCTGAACCGGCGCGGAACTGGTGAACTTGGGGCGTGTTGCCAATGCCGCCTTCAGCATCGGCCAACGCGACAGCGCGTCACGCAACCCGTCCGGCGGCGAGGGTGCGCGGAGTGCCGCCAGAAATGCCCCGAGATCATCCAGCTTGTCCAGTGTTATCCCCAGACCTGCGGCGACACGTTCAGGCGTGCCGAACAGGTTGACCACGACGGGAATTTCTGCCTCGGTTCCTGCCGCCAGAATGGGTCGGTCAAAACGCAAGACCGGCCCCCGCCGCTCTAAAACTGCGCGGTGAACCGCCGTCATTTGATGCCGTACCGATACCTTGTCGGGGACGCACCGAAACTGGCCGGCCTTTTCGCACCAGTCAAGAAAGCTGCGCAAGCTGGAATAGGAGGGCAAAGCGCGCACGGGTTTTCCTGTCTGATGGCTTGCCCCCGCGCGTATCAGTAAAAAAGCGCGCTGAAATTGACTATCGTCAATTCCTCCAAATGGACTTGCCCCTAAAGAGGGGATGAGACGGCCTGATCGTGAACAAAGGAACGCTGCTTGACTGGATCCTGCGCGCAAATCCCGCATTTTCCGGCGGCATTGGCGGTTGCATTGCGGTTCTTGCCGCTTGCCCCCTTGTCAGTCACATTGGACGCCTATGCGCGCACTATCGCCCGGCGCCATCCTGGCCTGTTCCGCAGGCTTGGCACCTATGGTCACACAAGATTTGTGCTGGACCCCACCGATCTGCCATTCGTCATTTGCCTGGAGCCGAATGGTGGACAACCGCGTGTCACCTTGACCCGCGGGCGCGGCGAGGGGGCCACGCGCATCGCCGGGCCACTCGCGGCGCTTCTTGGGTTGGTCCACGGGACATTCGATGGTGACGCCTTGTTCTTTTCCCGCGATCTGGTGATCGAAGGCGATACATCCGCTGCCCTGGCCCTGCGCAATGCCATTGATGATGCCGAACTCGATCTGTCGCAGGAAATATCGCGCCTCTGTGGGCCTATGGCGGGCCCTTTGCAGCGGGCATTTGCCTTTCTCGAACAGCGCAGCGGTGTGAGCCTGACCCGCGCCACGGAGGTCGAGGCATGGTGATGGAAATCGTCTGCCCGGCAGGCACGCCTGCCGCACTGCGCGCTGCGGTCACTGCCGGGGCGCATACCGTCTATTGCGGCTTTGCGGATGAAACCAATGCCCGCAACTTTCCGGGATTGAACTTTGACCGGGCCGAGATGCGTGACGGGATCGGTTTTGCCCATGCCCATGGCACAAAGGTTCTGGTCGCCATCAACACCTTTCCCCGCGCCGGTGATGCGGGCCTTTGGCACCGGGCCATTGGTGATGCCGAAGCCTGCGGTGCAGATGCGGTCATTCTGGCCGATATCGGGTTGTTGGACTATGCCGCGCGCAATCACCCGCGATTGCGCCGCCATCTTTCGGTTCAGGCAGCGGCGGCCAATGCCGATGTCATCAATTTCTATGCGGAGGCTTTTGGAGTAAAGCGCGTGGTGCTGCCGCGGGTCCTGTCAGTTCCCGAAATTGCCGCGATCAATGCAGAAACCGAGGTGGAGACCGAAGTCTTTGTATTCGGGGGGCTGTGCGTGATGGCCGAGGGGCGTTGTTCGCTATCGTCATATGCAACGGGGCTGTCGCCCAATATGAACGGCGTCTGCTCGCCCGCCAGTCATGTCGAATACCATGATGACAAGGGCGTGCTGGATGCGCGTCTGGGCGGCTACACCATCCACCGGGTGCAAAGACATGAACCTGCCCCCTATCCGACCCTGTGCAAGGGCTGTTTCAGCGCCGGCGGCAAAACCGGGCACCTGTTTGAAGACCCGGTCAGTCTGAATGCGGAGCAGTTGATCCCCCAATTGAAAAAGGCGGGTGTCAGCGCGCTCAAGATCGAGGGGCGGCAGCGCTCGCGCTCTTATGTCGCACAGGTCGTGCGCAATTTCCGCGCGGCAGTGGATGCGCTGGAGGCAGGAAAACCCCTGCCTGAAGGCATGTTGGCCCGTCTTTCCGAAGGGCAGGCAATGACAACTGGTGCCTACAAGAAAACCTGGAGATAGCAGAATGGAGCTTACAGTCGGGCCCAATCAGTTTTTCTGGTCCGCGGATCGCTGGGCGTCGTTCTATGAGGATATCGCCAACACCCCGGTTGACCGTGTTGTCCTGGGTGAACTTGTCTGCTCCAAACGCCTGCCATTCTATCAGGGCCGTATTCCCGAAGCGATTGCGACCCTTGTCGAGGCAGGCAAGGACGTTGCCCTGACCAGCCTGGCCCTGGTCACGCTCAAACGCGAACGCAAGCTGACAGCCGAGTTGGCCGAGATGGGGGTGGAGGTCGAGATCAACGACCTGACGGCCTTGGCACATCTTCCGCAGGGAACACGGTTTTCGGTCGGACCACTGGTCAATGTCTACAATGAGGGCACGCTGGGATGGCTGGCATCGCGTGGGGCCCGCCGCATTTGCCTGCCGCCCGAACTGCCGCTGGCCTCGGTTGTGATGCTGGCAAGGGCGGGCGCAGATTTGGGTGTTGATATAGAGGTTTGGGGGCATGGGCGTCTGCCCTTGGCCATTTCAGGGCGCTGCTATCATGCGCGGCTGCACAACCGCACCAAGGATAATTGCCAGTTCGCCTGCGAGGACGACGCCGATGGGCTGGATGTCCGCACGCTGGAGGGTCAGCCCTTTCTGGCGATGAATGGTGTGCAAACCCTGTCGGACGGATACGCCTGCGCCGCCTATCATGTGGCAGCGCTGGCCGATGCCGGGGTGAGCGGCCTGCGTCTCTCGCCGCAATCGGCAGGATTCACCATGATTTGCGGGCTTTATCGGCAGCTTCTGGAGGGCGAGAAGACCCCTGACCAGATAGTGGAGGCGATTGGTCGCATGGATGCAAATACCCGCCTTTCCGATGGATTTTTGGTGGGTGACAGGGGGGCGGCCTGGTCAGGGTCGCGACGGCCTGATGTGTCCCGGCCCTGAAATCCACCGGCATCGGAGTTGGCGTTTTGGTCAAATCTGGGAGGCCCCGCACAGGCCGCTGTTTCTGGCGGCATTTCTCTGGGCATTGGGGACAGTGGCGTGGTGGCCGCTGGGCAATGCGCTGGGCCTGCCGTCGCCGCCTTTTGAACCTGCGGTTTTGTGGCACATTCATGAATTGCTGTTCGGTTTCGCCGCCGCAGCGGTCGGGGGGTATGTGCTGACGGCGCTTCCCGGATGGACCAGCAGAGAGCCGGTGCAGGGGGCGACATTGAAATGCCTTGTCCTTTTGTGGGTAGCGGCGCGGATTGCCACCGCTTTTGCCAATTCGGTTCCTTTGCCCGCGCTGATCTTTGCCAATGGCGGTTACTTCGTACTGCTTGCTGGCATTCTGTGCCATCAAAGCCTGTCTTCCCAAGCCTATGGAAAGGTGGGATATGGTATCGCAGTCCTGTTTCTGGGCAGCGGCGAATTGCTTTATCTGACGGCCGCGCTGACTGGACGCCCATGGGTCAGTCTGACCATCGCCCATGTCAGCGTGATCGGGTTTGCGCTGTTGGCCGTAACGATCGCAGGGCGCGCCATTCCGGCATTCACGCGCAATTGGTTTTATCGCACTGGACGTACGGATATCAAAATTGACCCCGCACCACGCCTGCGGCTGCTGGCGCAGGGTTTGTTGGTCGTCGCCATAATAAGCAGGCTGGCCGGATGGTTTGATCTGCTGCATGGTGCACTAATCTGCGCCGCGCTGGTCCTGTTCTGGATCATGCGGGGCTGGAAAACCATGGCCGCGTTGTCCAATCCGCTTTTGGCAGCACTGAATCTGGCGTTTCTATGGCTGCCGATTGGTCTGGGCATGATTGGGGCATTGGGGTTCTTGCCTGCCCTATACCCCGTTGGCGATGCTCTTCATGCCATAACAATCGGTGCCATGTCCGGTCTGATCATGGCCATCGCGGGGCGGGCCGCGTCGCATCGGGACGGCGGTGACATGACGGCGGGTCCGGGCTTTATGAGCGGTATAATGATGGTTTGGTTGGCCACATGGTTTCGCCTGATTGTTCCGCTCTTTCCCTTTTATGGATCGGGGGTTCTGACCGTTTCTGCCATCTTGTGGTGCGTTGGCTGGGCCATTTTCATTGCAGGTTTTCTGCCCGCCGTCTTTGGCCCTGTGATCCGCCCGGTTCTTAGTGGTAAAAAATATCTGACAGCAGATAGTCCGGAGTATCGGGAAAAAAGGAGTTTTTCATGAAAATCGCCAGCGTCACTTCGGCGGAACGGGGCGGGATCGACCAGATACTTTCCGATGTTGCCAGCCGGTTGCAGAGGCAAGGGGTGCCGCTTGCCGGCATCGTCAGGGATATCGGCTATGCCAGCCGCTTTGAAAACGGCTGTGATATGAAAGTCCGGGTTCTGCCCGATGGGCCGGTGATCAAGATCACCCAGGACCTAGGCAAAGGGTCGGCGGCCTGCCGTCTTGATCCGGGGGCCATCGCCGAGGCCGTGGCCTGTGTCGAACATGGCGCGTTGCGCGGTGCTGATCTTTTCATTGTCAACAAGTTCGGACCCGAAGAGGCCGCCGGGCGGGGGTTTTGCGGGGCCATCGGGGCCGCATTGGAGCAGGATATCCCGGTTCTGGTCGGTGTGGGGGCGGCGAACCAGGCGGCGTTTGACAGGTTTTCGGGCGGCCTGGCCACGGCGCTGGCACCGGATCCGGAGGCGATCCTGGCATGGTTTCAGGGCGAGGTCACGTCAGGCCTCTGAAAAAGATCGTTTTTGGCAAAATGCGGGTTATGAGGGCGGCGTTTGGCTGACGGCGGAACCGGTTTCGGGTTTGATACCGATATCCATCCAGATCGGCAGGTGATCGGACGCGCGCCGGGCGGTGGGCGTGTCATGGACGCCAGCGGCATGGGGCACCAGATTGCGGTCAAGCGCGATCCGGTCGAGTGCTGCAACCGGTAAATTGGCATGGAAGGACTTGCCGGGGGCAAAGATGGTGAAATGATGCGCCATGCGGCCCAGCCCGACCCGCAACGACCATTCATTGAGATCGCCAGCCAGTAGTGTCGGGGTATCGTCGAGTGTCGCCAGCTTGGCGATGAGCGACGACAGTTGCAACCGGCGCGACCTGCGCAGCAGGCCAAGATGGACGGCGACGACGCGCAAGGGTGTGTGATGGGTGACGAGATCGGCTATGACCGCGCCGCGCGGTTCCACACCGGGCAGGTCGAACCGGCAAGTATCCGTGATTGTCACTGACGGACCCAAGAGTATGGAATTGCCGTGCCAGCCCAAGCTGGACTTGTTGGTGGCGACGGGCAGGGGCGTCAGGCCGGTTTGGGCCTCGATTTCGGCAATGGGTAACGCGGACGGGCGGGTGCCAAGCCGCCGGTCGGCTTCCTGAAGAACGACGATATCGGCCTTCAGATCGGCGATCACGCCAAGTATCCGCATGGGATCGCGACGCCGGTCGGTGCCAACGGCTTTGCGGATATTGTAGCTGGCGATGCGCAGGGGCGGGGGGGCGGCGTTCATCACAATACGGGGGCCCCCAGACGGAAAACACCTTCGGCAATGCGGCGCAGGTGTCCGGCGGGCGGCACACCGGTCCTGCAGTGGCGTTCTTGCGCAAGATACCAGTCGGTCATTTGGCCAACGGATGCGGGATCAAAGGCAAACAGCGCCGTCTCGAAGTTCAGCATCATGCTGCGAATATCGAGATTGGCCGATCCGACATAGGCCACGTCGTCGATGATCCCGGCCTTGGCATGGATCATGCCCTTCTGGAAAAGCTGGATTTTTGCGCCTGCGTCCTGCATTTCGCGCAGATAGGCACCGCGGGCGAAATCGGCCAGATGCTGGTTCGATTTTCGGGGAAGCAGAATGCGCACATCGACACGCCGTTTCGCCGCGATGGCAAGGGCATTGCCCAGAAATTCCGTTGGCAGGAAGTAAGGCGTCACAATCCAGACCCGGTTTGATGCGGCATGGATTGCGTTGACCAAGGCGTCATGCAGCGGATCCCCCTTGGTGTCGGGCCCGGAGGGCACAAGCTGCACCGTCGCCGTTCCGGGCTGGGGCCGGTTGGCGGGCGGCACAATGGGTGCGCCCGAACCACCGGCTGCCGCCCAGTCTGAACGGAAGATGTCGCGAAAGGTGGCTGTTGCCGGTCCGTCCAGAAGATAGGCCAGATCGGACCAGCGACCCAAGCCCTGACCCGGCCCCATGTAGTCCGCGGCGACATTCATGCCACCGGCAAAAACCCGTGTGCCATCGGCGATCACCATCTTGCGGTGATTGCGAAGGTTGAGGTGGAGCCGGTGGGGCAACTGGACCAGAGGCGAGAAGAACAACACCTCGCCACCGGCCGCGCGCAGGGCCGATAGTGCGGCGCGCGGCGGCCTCAGATTGCCCAGCCCGTCCATCAACAGTCTGACCCGCACGCCTGCTTGCGCCCTCAGCGTCAGTTCATCCACGAAAGACCGCCCAACCTGATCGTTTGCAACGATATAGAACAGGGCATCAAGGTCTGTCGTCGCTGACCGGCAGAGGTCGATCAGGCTGGAAAAAGCCACCTCTCCAGTTGGCAAGAGGTGCAAGGCGTTTCCGGTTGTCGCCGCCGGTATGTCGTGGCTTTGGAAGATGGCGTCCATGTGAGGGGCCGTGGTGGCAGATGCCGCCGCCTGCGGTTTTTCGAAGGCAATCGGCTTGAACCGGCTTCCCCGTTTGCGAAAGCCCAGCGACAGAAACAACGGGATGGCGATATAAGGGACCGCCACGATGAGCAAAAGCCAAGCTGCTGCCGATTGAGGGGTACGGCGTTGCTGAAGAATCACCACCGCCGCCACAAGTGCCAGGAGCGTGACAAGAACCGCCTCGAAATGCACCCATAGCCAGCTCATGTCACGCGTCAGCCTTTGTCCGTTTCAACCGAGCCCAACATGGCCCGGTCTATGTTGGTTCCTATCGGTATCCGCAATCTCGCCCGTCCCAGGCAGGCCCGACCTTCCACTTCCAAAGATAGGCATTAACCCGGAACGGGCAATGGTGCATCTTGTCGACGCCCCGGACGATTGCCAATATCGAACTTGGGAAGCGGGATGTCGGCCGGGGTGCGCTTTGGGCGGGTTTTTGGCCTGCAAGATCAATGCAGTACCAAGACCGGCGTGGGTTGGGGATCGGTGCGTCCTGGCCTTGCTCTGGCCAACCTGATCAAGGGTAAAACGCTGTAGCCTGTCCGTTTCACCCGACCGCTGCGGCAAAGGCGCTGCGGTAAAGCGATGACAGGTCTGCCAAGGGCGCTGTGTCGTCGCCGAGCCGCACGGCAGCACCGCCAAAGGTTCCGGCGTGGTAGAATGGCACCTTGGCGCTGTCGGCGGCCTTGGCCAGTGCAGCGGCATTGTCGGGTGCCACAGCCACGAGGTAGCGGGCCTGATCTTCGCCGAAAAGCTGGCTGATATCCCTGGATTTCAGGGTTATGCCCATGCCGGCCGCTTCGGCCATTTCAAAGGCGGCAAGGGCCAGGCCGCCGTCTGACAGATCGGTGGCGGCGCGCAGCAAATGGCGGTTGGCGCGCAGGAATTCGCCGTGGCGGCGCTCGGCGGCCAGATCGACCGGGGGGGCGT
>JBATDH010000426.1:0-27652 GCA_049663365.1 Albidovulum sp.
GTATTGGGCGAGAACCTGAACCCAGCCGCGCGACGTTCGCATGCCGGGGGTCGCAGTTTCCTGCGGGGCGGTTTTTGTCATGAAATTGCTGCATCCCTGCTTCTTGTTGTCTCCTCGGATAAACTACGGGAGGAATTTGGCAAGTCATTTGAAAGCCCGCACATTAGTTTGTCGCAGGCTGATCGGGTGCAAGAAGCGACCATGATGGGATTTCTGCGCGTTTGGATCACGGGCGATGACATCCCGTTGACGGCGCCTGCGGGCGCGGATAGCTCAGGCGCCATGGCACGGGCACCCTTGTTACAGCTTTCCGAGATTTCGCTGACTTTCGGCGGCAATCCGGTTTTCGACGGGCTTGATCTGGCGATTCAACCGGGTGACCGTGTGGCTCTGGTTGGCCGAAACGGGTCGGGCAAATCGACATTGATGAAGGTGATGGCGGGGCTGGAGGAGGCCGACAAAGGCAGCCACGCTGCGCCGCCGGGTGTAATTGTGGGCTATATGGAGCAGGAACCTGACCTGTCGGCCTTTGCCACTTTGGGCGAATTTGCCGCCTCGGGTCTGCCTTTAGGCGAGGATTACCGCGTCGCCGTCGTGGCGGAAGGGCTGAAGTTCGATCCCGAAACCGCGGTTTCAGCGGCATCGGGCGGTGAAAGGCGGCGTGCGGCGCTGGCCAAATTGCTGGCCGAAGCGCCAGAGCTGATGTTGCTGGATGAGCCGACCAACCATCTCGACATCGAGGCGACACTTTGGCTGGAAGAAACCCTGCGCACGACGCGCGCGGCCTATGTGCTGATTTCGCATGACCGGGCGTTTCTGCGGGCCTTGACCAAAGCGACTTTGTGGATTGACCGGGGGCAGGTACGGCGGCAGGAAAAAGGCTTTGAAGCCTTCGAAGACTGGCGCGAAACCGTTTGGGCCGAAGAGGATGACGCGCGCCACAAGTTGGAACGCAAGATCAAGCACGAGGCGAAATGGGCGGTCGAGGGCATATCGGCCCGGCGCACGCGAAATCAGGGCCGGATGCGGGCATTGCAGGCCTTGCGGGTGGAACGCGCCGCGATGATCCGGCGGCAAGGCACGGCGGATATGGCGCTGGACACCGGTCAGGCGTCAGGGCGGCTGGTGATAGAAGCCAATGGTATTTCAAAGGCTTTTGGGGAAAAGATAATCCTGCGGCCTTTCGATCTTAAGGTATTGCGCGGCGACCGGGTCGCCTTTGTCGGGCCCAATGGGGTGGGAAAGACGACCCTGCTGAAAATCCTGACCGGAGAGATCGCGCCGGATGCCGGCAGCGTCCGTCATGGCACCAATCTGGAGATTGCGGTCTTCGATCAGGCGCGCGCCACGCTCGATTATTCGATGACGCTGTGGGACGGGCTGGTCAACGACCCCGACATGGCCGTATCGGGACGCGCCGATCAGGTGATGGTGCGCGGCACACCCAAACACGTGGTGGCCTATCTCAAGGATTTTCTGTTTGATGAAGCGCAGGCGCGCGCGCCGATCGGGTCGCTGTCGGGGGGCGAGCGCGCGCGACTGCTCTTGGCGCGGATCATGGCGAAACCGTCGAACCTGTTGATCCTCGATGAGCCGACCAACGATCTGGACGTGGAAACGCTGGATCTGCTGCAAGACCTGCTGGGCGACTATGACGGTACGGTGCTGCTGGTCAGCCATGACCGGGATTTTATCGACAGGGTAGCCACGACGACGATTGCGCTGGAGGGCGATGGTCGGGCGACGGCCTATGCGGGCGGGTGGAGCGACTATCAGGCGCAGCGGCAGGTGCGGTCGTCGGCAGATGTTGCGATGAAACCGGCAACCCCCCGGACACCCCCGCAGAAAGACATAAGGAAATCATCGCAAGCCCTTACGTTTACCGAAAAACATCGACTGAACTCTTTGCCCGATGTGATCGAGAAACTGGAAGCGGAGATCGGCAAGCTGACCGATGTGTTGTCCGACCCGGACCTGTTTGCCAAAGCGTCAGACAGGTTTCGCCGAACCTCGGAGGCTTTGGCCAAGCGGCAGGCGGAACTGACGGCGGCGGAAGACGAATGGTTGCGGCTGGAAGAAAAGTCATCGGTGCAATAGTCAGCCCCGACCGCGAAAGCGAGAGGCCGCCCCTGCTGACGGCCTCTCTCTGGCAGCGCTGAAAATGTACCGGTACTTAAATCGTTAATCGCAGCAGCCAGTCGCGTGGACTTCAGCCGGCGGGCAAAAGCACGGTGTCGATGACATGGATGACGCCGTTGGATTGCTTCACATCGGCGATGGTCACGGTCGCGGTGCGGCCCCGTTCGTCGGTCAGCTTGATCCAGTCGCCATCCATTTTCGCCTGAAGGGTGCAACCACCGACAGTCGGAACGGCATGGGTGCCACCATCATTGGCGATCATGCCCTTGATCGCGTCCGACATCGCATCGGCCGCAACAACGTGGCAGGTCAGAATCTTGACCAGCATATCCTTGTTTTCGGGCTTCAAGAGGTCTTCGACAGTGCCCTTGGCCAGTTTCGCAAAGGCCTCGTTGGTTGGCGCAAAGACCGTGAACGGGCCGTCGCTTGCCAGCGTATCGACCAGACCGGCGGCTTTGACGGCGGCAACGAGGGTCGTGTGGTCGGCGGAATTGACAGCATTTTCGACGATGTTCTTGGTCTCATACATGGCGGCACCGCCGACCATCGGGTTTTCTGCCGCAAAGGCGGGTGCGGTGGCAAGCGCGAAAACGGCGGCGATAATACGGGGGGAAAGGGTCATGATCTTCTCCGTTGGTTTGGTCAGAGGAGGCCAGTCCCCCTCTGTTGTGCCCAAAGCTACGAAGCGGTTGCGCGGGAAGTTGCAGAGTCCGAAAAAATTATTTTTCGATGACGGCAGCAACCAGGATCGGGCCGGTCGCCACCCCGCCGGGTGCGCCACCGGTTGGTTCAAGGGTGATGGCCAATGTGGTGCCGGGCGGTAGAGATGATATGTCAGCAACCAGTTCCTGGTCGCGCAGCAAGCCCAGTGAAATGGCCGACTGGCCTTCGGGGATAATCCATAGCTCATAATCCTTGCCGGTTTCGGCGGCGGGGCCGGCACTGCGGGTGACGGTCAATTTCCCGCTGGCCCCGGCATAGGCTGCCGTCACGGTCAGGGGCTGGTTCTCGCCGGTCAGGGTGGCGACAACGTCGCCCTGCCCGGTGAGGCCGGGCAGATAGGCGACGGCCAGAAAAACCGCGGTTGCCATCGCCAATCCGCCAATCAGGGCGGCAAGCCAATTCATGCGTTTCTGGGTTTGTCTTGGAAAAAGCCGTTCTTCGGCCCGGTCCAGAATCGCGCGTGGCGCGGGTACTTCCTCATAGGCATCGTCGAGCGGGGCAAGGCGGGTCTGCCATTCCGCTACGGCCTGCGAAAAACCGGGATCCGCGTCGATCAGCGCCTCGGCGGCCTGCCGGTCGGCAAACGGCAGCGTCCCGAGCACATATTCGGCCGCCAGCGCGTCGCGTTCTGACATATGATCGTCAGATGTGGTCATGCCTCCAGGCACTCCTTCAGCTTCAATAGCCCCCGCCGCAACCAGGATCGCATCGTGTTCAAGGGCACGTCATGGCGCCGGGACAGGTCGTCATAGGAAAAGCCATCCAGATAGGCACCACGAATGGCCGCTGATTTTTCCGGCTCGAGCGTGTCGAAACAATCGGCTATGCGCCCGGCTTCACCCTTGGCCACCAGTTGTTTTTCCACCCCTGGGGTCGGATCGGCGACAAAGGCCAGCGCGTCGTCGCCGTCGGTGCGGTCGGGTCGGGCGCGCAGCCGGTCTATCGCGTGGTTGCGCGCGATAGCAATCAGCCAGGTCATGCCACGGGCACGGGCCGGATCAAATCGGTGTGCCTTGAGCCAGACACGGGTGAAAACTTCCTGCAAGGCATCCTCGGCTTCGCTGCGGTCTTTGAGGATACGCAAAGCCACCCCGAAAAGTTTCGCCGAAGCTGCCGCATAAAGCGCACGGAACGCGGCGCGGTCGCGCGCCACCACCTGCGTCAGCAGGTCAGAGATGGGATCAGCCGTCACCCGCGCCTGCGGCGGCGGCCGCCTTCGCCACCAGAGCCAGAGGTGTTGAAGCTGACATCGGGCAGGGTGACGATAGCGCTGAGTTCGGGAAAGGGTGCCGTCGCGTGCGGGATCGCATTGGCAGCAACGAAATGTTCCTGAAAACGTGGTTCGATCGCGGTTTCAACCTTGTGAATGCGCATCACCTCTTCCTCGATTGCAGCGCGGGCGGCGACATTGCATAGCGCAATCCGCGCCCCGGTTCCCGCAGCATTGCCCGCCGAGGTGACTTTTTCAAGCGGGCAATCGGGGATCATACCCAGTACCATCGCATGTTTAGGGCTGATATGGGCCCCAAACGCCCCGGCAAGCACCACCCGGTCCACCTTGTCGATGCCAAGTTCATCCATCAACAGGCGCGCCCCTGCATAAAGCGCCGATTTGGCCAGTTGGATGGCGCGGATATCGCCCTGGGTCACGGTGATCAATGGTCCGCCATCCGCAGTTCCATCCATCAGCACATAGGCGTGGGTGCGTCCTGTCGGAACGCAGCGTCCGGTGCCGGTCTGTTCGGCCGACCCGATCAGCCCGCCCGCATCCAGAAGCCCGGCCATGCGCATTTCGGCCACAACCTCGATGATACCCGACCCGCAGATGCCGGTCACACCGGTCTGCGCCGTGACGGCGGCAAAGGCCGGATCGTCGGACCAGATGTCCGATCCGATGACGCGAAAACGCGGCTCCTTGGTGACAGGGTCGATCTCAACCCGCTCGATAGCACCGGGGGCAGCGCGCTGACCGGCAGAGATTTGCGCACCTTCAAAGGCGGGGCCCGTTGGCGAGGAACAGGCAAGAACCCGGTCTTCGTTGCCCAGCAGAATCTCGGCATTGGTGCCGACATCAACAATCAACACCATGTCCTTGGATTTGTTGGGTTCTTCCGAAAGCGCCACAGCGGCACAGTCGGCGCCAACATGGCCCGCGATACAAGGCAGTATATAGACCTGCGCATTGGGGTTGATCTCGGTCAGGTCCAGATCGGACGCGCCCAGCGACAGGCTTTCCGAAGTGGCCAGCGCGAAGGGTGCCTGGCCGAGTTCCACGGGGTCAATGCCCAGCAAGAGATGGTGCATGACCGGGTTGCAGACAAACACTGCTTCGACGATCAGCTTGGGGTCGACATCCGCCTCGGTGGCGATGGACTGTGCGAGACCGTTCAGCGCCGCGCGCACGGCCCCGGTCATTTCCACATCGCCGCCGGGATTCATCATCACATAGCTGACGCGGCTCATCAGGTCTTCGCCAAAGCGGATCTGCGGGTTCATCAGCCCCGATGAGACAAGAACGGACCCATCCGACAGATTGCACAGATGCGCCGCGATGGTGGTTGAGCCAAGGTCAATCGCCAGCCCGTAAAGCTGTCCTTCAAAGAACCCCGGCCAGATGTCGATGATCCTGGACCGCCCATGGTGGTCACGGTGCAGGGCGACAGTAACCTTCCATTCGCCTTTGCGCAGCGCCGGTTGCAGCCGCCGGATCAGCCCGATATCGGCCTTGACGCCTTCGACCTGCCATTGATCCTTCAAAGCGGCGCAGAGGCGCTGGAAATCGCCTGACGGCTCTTCCATGTCGGGTTCCTGCACCTCGACATAGTAAAGCCGCGTGGCCGGGTCCATGATGATCTTGCGCGCCGTGGCGGACTTGCGGATGACCTGGCGGTGAACCTGACTTTCGGGGGGCACATCAATGACCACATCGCCCTCGATCTTGGCCTGACAGCCGAGCCTGCGTCCGTCGATCAGGCCGCGAATGCGCTTGTAACGCTCCTCGACCGAATTCCATTCGCTCAGGGCCTCGTGGGACACGGTCAACCCGTGTTTGGGGAATTCGCCGTATCCCGGCGTGATCTGGCATTTCGAACAGATGCCGCGCCCGCCGCAGACAGAATCGAGATCGACGCCCAATTGCCGTGCCGCCGTCAGAACCGGCGTACCATGGGCAAACCGCCCGCGTTTGCCCGAGGGGGTAAAGATGACAAGGGCGTCGTCGGCCATGGCAAAGCTCCGGTCCTGTTCTTGCACTGGCCTCTTTCTAGGCGATGGCGGTGCTGCGGCAATGCCTGTCTGCGGCAGGTTTCGGTCATTCCCCGTCAGGTGCTGCCAGCCAGGCCAGAATTGCCGCCCGGTCACCGTCCAGTCGCGGGGCCGGGTTTCGGGTGGCCGGATCGGGCAGGCCGCTCATCTTGATCGGGTTGCCCGCAGCGGTGAATACCGGGCCATTGGGGTGGGCGGCGACGGACACCACCATGTTGCGGGCGCGAAGTTGCGGATCAGCCAGCGCTTCTGCCACGTCCTGGATCGGGCCGGTCGGCACACCGGCGGCTTCAAGCACTGCGATCCAGTGGGATTTGGTATTGGTCAGGGTGACGGTTTCGATCAGCCGTTTGAGCAAGCGCGCATTGTCGCAGCGCACCGGATTGGTGGCGAAACGCGGGTCAAGGTCGAGAGGGCCGAGGTTCAGGGCAACGCAAAGCTTAGCGAAAAGCGGATCATTGCCTGCCGCGATGACAAACATCCCGTCGGCGGCGTGAAAGGTTTCAAAGGGCGTGATGGTCGGATGCCGCGCGCCGCTGCGTTCGGGGGAAGTACCGGTGACCGAAGTGATGGCAACCGCATGTTCAAGGATCGCCAGTTGCGCATCGAGCATCGCCACGTCGATCTTTTGCCCTTTGCCGGTCTGATCGCGGGCAATCAATGCGGCCAGCACCCCTTGCGTCAGATACATTCCGGCGACGATATCGCCGATCGAAGCGCCAACCCGCACCGGGTCGCGCCCTGCCTCGCCGGTGATCGACATGACGCCACCGCGGGCCTGCACCACCATGTCATAGGCGGGTTTTGCCGCCTCGGGGCCGGTATGGCCAAAGCCGGACACCGCGCCATAGATCAGGCGCGGGTGGCGGTTGTGCAGGGTTTCCCAGCCATAGCCGAGCTTTTCCATCGTGCCGGGGCGGTAGTTTTCCAGCAAGATATCGGCGCGCGCCAGCAGCCTTTCGAAAACCGCGCGATCAGCCTTGTCCTTGAGGTCCAGCGCGATGGACTGCTTGCCGTGATTGAGCCCCGCGAAATAGGCGCTTTCGCCGTCGATAAAGGGCGGAAAGGCGCGGGTATCATCGCCGGTGCAGGGGCGTTCGACCTTGATGATCCGGGCACCAAGATCGGCCAGGGTCGCTGCGCAGAACGGTCCGGCAAGAACATGGGTCAGATCGAGTACGGTAATACCGGCCAGGGGGGCGGTCATAGGCGTCTCCCGTCTTGAACGTCGACCTGTGTCTGGTCCGCGAAGGGCTGCCGCCGCCATGATCCAGATCAGATGACTGGCGCTATTCCAGATCCCGCCCCAAATGGCGGATTGCGACCCCCGGCGGGGCCGGCGAATAGGCAGGGATATTTTTGAAGCCATGGGCCTCGTAAAGTCGTTGGGCAGGGGCCATGAATTCGCCGGTATCGAGGATAAGCCGCCGGTAGCCGATGGCACGTGCGCAGGTGACCAGGTCGGCGATCAGCCGCGACCCAAGCCCGCTGCCGCGGGCGGCGGGGGCGACGAAAAGGCGTTTTATTTCGCCCGTGGCACCTTCGTAGGGACGTAGCGCTATACATCCCACCGCCGCGCCATCCGGCGTTTGCGCCAGCCGCAAGACCCCCTTCGGGCGGGCATATTTGCCGGGCAGGGCGACGAGTTCGGCTTCAATGTTCTGGAAGGTCAGGCTGATCCCGTGATCGACTTCCAGCCATCGGGCGTAGTCGAGCACCAGACGGCGGATATGGTCGATTTCCGCCGGGGTGGTTGCCTCGGCGATGGTGATGGGCATCGGTGTCGGCGGCGTCATGGCGTTGCTTTCAGTCCGGGTCCGGAAGATGGATGACAGATCAGCTTCGCGCCGCGGCGGCCAGTTGTTTCAGGTGTTCCAAAGGCGCATAACCGCGCAACATCTGGTCGCCGAAAACAAAAGTGGGCGTACCGGAAATTTTCATCCGTTGGGCCAGCAGATGGTTTTGTTCGATGACTTTGGTCACATCGGGGCTGTTCATCGCGGCGATGATGGCCGCGCCGTCCAGCCCGAGACTGGCGGCAAACGCGGTGAGCGTTTCCGGGCTTACATCCCCGCGAAAGCTTTCATAGAACCCGGCATTGATCTTGGCGTAAGCCTCTGGCCCCACGGTCTGCAATGCCGCGATGGCAAAACGCGAGGCCAGCAGCGACTGATCGCCCAGAATGGGGAATTCCTTGACCACATAGCGGATATTGCCATCGGTCTTGATCAGGGCTTCGACCTCTGAATGGGCCTTTTTGCAATAGCCACAGCGATAGTCGATGAATTCGACCACGGTCAGATCACCGTCGGGGTTGCCGCCGACAAAGCTGTAGCCGTCCTGAAAGAGATCGTCGGCATTGGCCTTGACCAGCGCCAGATCGCCCTCGGCCTCGGCTTCGGCCTGACGGTTTTGCAAGACATCAATGGCTTCGGCCAGCACTTCGGGGTTTTCCAGGAGATAAGCGCGCACCTCGGTGCGAAAGGCGTCGCGCTCGGTTTCGCTCATGGACGAGATGTCAAAACCGAAGGCTGGGGTAGCCAGGCAGGTGATCAGTGCAAGCGGCAAGAGTTTCATGCGGTTTCCCTGTTTTGCGCCCCCGCAGTGACTGGGGCCTGTAGTCGATTGGCGCGGACCATCGCAGATTATCCCGGTGCTGCAAGGGCACTTTTTCCCCCGGTGGCTGGCAGGCATTGACCTTGGGCGCAGGGATTGGGATGAACGGACCCGGATTTACCCGCAAAGGTTAGGGATAAAGTCGTGCGCACATCAATACGTGGAATGGTCGATCCCTTTATTGTGATGGATGTGATGGAGGCCGCGCGCAGCGCCGAGGCCGCAGGGCGCCACATCATCCATATGGAAGTGGGCCAGCCATCCACCCCGGCCCCGGCGCGGGCACGGGCGGCGTTGGTTGAGGCGATGGAAAAAGGCGCGCTGGGCTATACCGTGGCGCTGGGCCTGCCGGAATTGCGGGCAGGCATCGCCGGGCTTTACCAGCGTTGGTATGGGATTGATCTTGATCCGGCGCGGGTGGTGGTAACGTCGGGATCGTCGGCGGCGTTCCTTTTGGCCTTCACCGCGCTTTTCGACGCAGGCGACGCAGTGGCGCTGGGCGAGCCGGGCTATCCGTCCTACCGCCAGATTTTGCGGGCGCTGTCGCTGATGCCGGTTGGCATTCCGACGCGGGCGGAAGACCGGTATCAGCCGAGGCCCGAAGATATACCTGACAACGTGGCGGGGCTGATTGTCGCCTCGCCCGCCAACCCGTCGGGGACGATGCTGACCCGCGATGCAATGGCGGGCCTGATCGGGGCCGCACAGGCGCGCGGCATCGCCTTTGTGTCGGACGAGATATATCACGGGCTGCACTATGAAAACCGCGCGGTGTCGGCGCTGGAGATTTCCGACGATGTCTATGTAATCAATTCGTTTTCCAAGTATTTTTCCATGACCGGCTGGCGGGTGGGCTGGATGGTGGTGCCGCCGGATCATGTCCGGGTGATCGAACGGCTGGCGCAGAACATGTTCATCTGTCCGCCCCATGCCAGCCAGATCGCGGCGCTGGCTGCCCTTGACTGCACCGATGAGCTGGAGGCGAACCGCGCGGTCTATGCCCAAAACCGCAGGCTGATGCTGGAAGGGCTGCCGCAAGCCGGGTTCACCTGCATTGCCCCGCCTGACGGGGCCTTTTACATCTATGCCGACGTATCCGATCTGACCGATGACGCCCGCGCCTTTGCCGCCGAAATCCTTGACAAGGCGGGGGTGGCGGTCACGCCGGGGCTTGATTTCGACCCTGTGCGCGGGGGTGGAACGCTACGGTTTTCCTATGCCCGCTCGACCGCGGATATTCGCGACGGGCTGGCGCGGCTTGCGGCCTTCATGGCGGCGCGGCGATAGCGGTTTCTCTTGATCCCGATCGGGTTTTTGATGACAGGAAAAAACAGGCGGGGTTCATGAGGCTGTCGCAGGGGTTATTGTACGCAATGACGGCGGTGATGCTTTGGGCGGTTCAGGCGGCAGGGGCCGATCTGGATATTGCCGCGTCACGGGTAGTTGACGCGGGCGAGGGGATCCGTGTTGAGATGGCCCTTTCCGCGCCGGTTCCCTACCGCGCCTTTTTGCTCGATGCGCCGCCCCGGCTGGTTGTCGATTTCACCGGGCTCGATTTGGGGCAGGCGCAGGCAGAGGACATGGATCAGTCCGGACGGGTGACATCCATGCGTTGGGGTCCGATCCGCGCGGGGTGGTCGCGGCTGGTGGCCGAACTCGAGGGGCCCTACCGGATGACAAGCGTCGAAGAACGTTCGGAAGGAGCAGCGAAGGTAATCATCCGGCTTGACCCGACGACGCCCCAGGATTTTACCCTGCTGACCGCCAAGCGCATCGGTGACCGCGGCCTTTGGGCAATGCCGCGTCCGGCGGTTGTGGGCACGGCCAAGCGACGCCAGACCGGCGACGCCCCGTTGATCGTGGTGCTTGATCCGGGTCATGGCGGCATTGATCCGGGGGCCGAGGCAGGTGGCGTGAGCGAGGCGTCGATCGTGCTGGAATTCGCCACCGAACTGGCCGCAGTTCTGCGCGGCAGCGGAATGAAAGTCGTTCTGACGCGGCAGGCGGATGTCTTCGTGCCGCTTGAGGCACGCATCAGCATTGCCCGCGCCGCCGGGGCGGATGTGTTCCTGTCACTCCATGCCGATGCGCTGGCCGAAGGGGTTGCCAAAGGTGCCACCGTCTACACCCTGTCGGACAAGGCCAGTGACCGCGCCTCTGCCTTGCTGGCCCAGCGCCACGACCGGAGTGATTTGCTGGCCGGGGTCGATCTGGCCGGGCAGGACGATATGCTGGCATCGGTGATGATGGATATGAGCCGCATCGAAACCCAGCCGCGATCCGACCGTCTGGCACAGGCGCTGGCAACGTCGATTGGCGCGGCTGGTATCAAAATGCACCGTCATCCGCTCCAGCAGGCGGGGTTTTCGGTGCTGAAAGCACCGGATGTGCCCTCGGTCCTGCTGGAAGTCGGGTTCCTGTCATCGAAATCCGACCGCGCGCGGCTGGAAGACCCGGAATGGCGCAAGGCGCTGCAATCGGCGATCTTCGCGGCTTTGCAGGACTGGGCTGTCGCCGATGCCGCCGAGGCAAAGCTGATCCGCCAGTGATTCGCGCCCATTGCCAGGCCGGCAGGCAACCGCCCGCCACGGGTTCTGTCGCCAAGTTGTTTTGACCCGCTTCGCGCCAGCTTGTATAGAAAGGCGCATACGCGCAGGAGTAGTTCGTGATCCGGTTCATTTTTTCAAGTTTCGGCGGTCTTTTCAGTTGGCTCGTCACGGCGGCTTTTTTTGCGGCGCTGACGGTCGGGGCGATTTTCTGGATGTATAGCCGCGACCTGCCCAATCACGAATTTCTGGCGCAATATACGCCCAAGACCATCAGTCGTATCTATTCCGGCGAAGGGCGGTTGATGGATGAGTTTGCCACTGAACGGCGCATTTTCGCGCCGATCGAGGACATTCCGGAGGTGGTCAAAGACGCCTTCATTTCGGCCGAGGACAAGAATTTCTATTCACACAGGGGTTTTGACGCGCGCGGTATCGCGGGGGCTGCATGGGATGCGGTGCGCAGCCGGGGCAAGAACCTGCGCGGGGCGTCGACCATTCCCCAACAGGTGGCCAAGAACTTCCTTCTATCCGGCGACCGCACCGCAGAGCGCAAGATCAAGGAACTGATCCTGTCCACCCGGCTGGTCGATACGCTGAGCAAGGACAAGATACTTGAACTCTATCTGAATGAGATTGATCTGGGGTTCCTGTCCTTTGGCGTTGCTTCCGCCGCCCAAACCTATTTCAACAAGACCTTGTCGGAGCTGACGGTCCAAGAGGCGGCCTATCTCGCGGCGCTGCCAAAGGCACCCTACAGCTACCACCCAGTGCGCAATCGCGAAGCGGCGATAGAGCGGCGCAACTATGTTTTGCGCGAAATGTACCAGAACGGCTATATCGACAAGGCCGCGCTGGATGCCGCCGCCGCCGCCCCGCTCAAAACGGTTCAGAATGGCGACTACCCGGCCTTCAAGGCCAGCCTGCCGCCGCGCGACTATTTCACCGATGAAATCCGCCGCCAATTGTCCAAAAGCTTTGGCGAGGAAGAGTTTTTCGGCGGCGGCCTGACGATCCGCGCCACCGTTGACCCCGATATGCAGAAACAGGCGGCAAAGGCGCTTCAGGAAGCATTGGAAAAGTTTGATCGTGACAAGGGTGTCTGGCACGGTACCGGCCTTGCCATTGCCAGTGATCAGCTTGGATCCGAGGAAACCTGGCGCGCGGCGCTGTCGGCAATGGACGTGCCGCGTGACGTGCCGGACTGGCACGCAGCCGTGGTGCTGGAACTGTCCGAAAAGAACGCCCGTATCGGCATCGAGGGTGTCGATGACGACGAAGATGGCCATTGGATATTGGCCGAAGATGTCACCTGGGCACGCAAGAAACTGGATGAAGGTGGGCTGAGCAAGAAAGCAAAGGTCGCCAGTGATCTCCTGAACGTTGGCGACGTGGTGTTGGTCAAGGCGCTGACCGAAAAGGACGGGAGTTTCAAGCGCTGGACCCTGCGACAGGTGCCGGAGGTCGAAGGCGGTTTCATGGCGATGGACGTCAATACAGGTCGTGTCATTGCCATGCAGGGCGGCTTTTCCTACCAAAGCTCGGTCTTCAACCGTGCCACCCAGGCCGAACGCCAGCCGGGATCGTCGTTCAAGCCCTTTGTCTATGCCTCTGCCCTTGATAGCGGCTACAGCCCGGCGACGATCATCGTCGACGCGCCGATCGAGGTGAATACACCGCAAGGCATGTGGCGCCCCAAGAACGCGTCGAACCAGTATTACGGCCCCACGCCGATGCGCACCGGGATCGAACAGTCGCGCAACCTGATGACGGTGCGGATCGCGCAGGAAATCGGCATGGAAACAGTTGCAGCCTATGCCGAACGCTTTGGTGTTTATGACCATCTGGGCGCGTTTCTGGCCAATGCGCTGGGATCGCAGGAAACCACGCTGTTCAAGATGGTCGCGGCCTATGCGATGTTTGCCAATGGCGGCGAACGGGTGGAACCGACCTTGGTCGACCGGGTGCAGGACCGTTGGGGCAACACGATTTACCGCCATGATCAGCGCAGTTGCGACGATTGCCGCCTGGCCAGCCTCGATCCGGGGCAGGCTCCGCGCATCTCCTCGAACCGCGAACGGGTGATGGATGCGATCACCGCCTATCAGCTCACCTCGATGCTGCAAGGCGTGGTGCAGCGCGGGTCGGGATCGGGCGTGCGTCTGTCGGTGCCGACGGCGGGCAAGACCGGCACCACCAATGACGCCAAGGATGTGTGGTTCATCGGCTTTACCTCGAACATCGTGGCCGGGTGTTACATGGGTTACGACCAGCCCAGATCACTGGGTGCCGGGGCCTATGGCGGAACCCTTTGTGTTCCGGTTTTCAACGCCTTCATGCAAGAGGCGGTGAAGAAATACGGCGGCAGTCAGTTCAAGGTGCCGCCGGGTGGCCATTTCATCAAGATCAACCGCTTTACCGGCGAACGGTTGCCCGACGATATCAGCGGCGATTTCGTTCAGGCCGAATATTTCCGCGATGGCGAAGACCCGCTGTTCGGGCTAGGGGCTTTGGTGGACGGCGGATTTGCCATGGGTCAGAACCTGCCGCTTTTCGCTTATGGCGAGTTTTACGGGGACGAGGGGGAGACGTCTGTCACCACCTCGACCGGCGAAACCAAGGTCATCCCCAAGCAGGCCGATTTCGGGACGCTGAGTTCCGGCGGTCTCTACTGAGGCGTCATTGGAGGGCTGCTTCCCAGCATCATCCAATGGGCGTGTGCCCCCCGAAAGTATTTTAGCCAAGTGGGCCTCCTGCGGCTCTCTTGCCGGGGGGGGAAGGGTCGGCTATCACGCCAGCGGTGAATTGTAAGGAAGCGGGCCATGCGCGCCGAGATCGAAAACATAGTCGAGGCGGTCAGGAAATCGCTGAAACTGCTGGGCCAGCGGATGGACTGGGAAACCGCGCCGCATCGGCTGGAAGAATTCAACGCGATGATCGAGGATGGCGATCTGTGGTCGGATCCCGCCAAGGCGCAAAAGCTGATGCGCGATCGGCAGATGCTGATGGACGCAGTCGAGACCTATCGGCGTATCGAGACGGAATTGCGCGACAATGTCGATCTGATCGAGATGGGCGAGGCGGAAGGCGACCAGGAGATCGTGACCGAGGCCGAGGCCAGCCTGAAAAGTCTCGGTGAACTGGCTGCGGCCAAGGAGCTGGAAGCACTTCTGGACGGTGAAGCCGACGGCAATGACACTTTCCTTGAGATCAATGCCGGGGCGGGGGGGACAGAATCCTGCGATTGGGCGTCGATGCTGGCGCGGATGTATGTACGCTGGGCCGAGCGCAAGGGCTACAAGGTCGAATTGCAATCGATGAGCGACGGTGAAGAAGCCGGGATCAAATCGGCGGCCTACAAGATTTCCGGACCCAATGCCTATGGCTGGCTGAAATCGGAAAGCGGCGTGCACCGTCTGGTGCGCATATCGCCCTTCGATTCCGCGGCCAAGCGCCACACGTCTTTTTCCTCGGTCTGGGTCTATCCGGTGGTCGATGACAACATCGAGATCGAGGTCGCGCCCAATGATATCCGCATTGATACCTACCGGTCGTCTGGCGCGGGCGGTCAGCACGTCAACACCACCGATAGCGCCGTGCGCATCACCCATATGCCAACCGGGATCGTGGTGACGAGTTCGGAAAAATCCCAGCACCAGAACCGCGATATCGCCATGAAGGCGCTGAAATCGCGGCTTTACCAGTTGGAACTGGACAAGCGCAACGCGGCGATTACCGAAGCCCATGAAAACAAGGGCGATGCCGGCTGGGGCAACCAGATACGGTCCTATGTCTTGCAGCCCTATCAAATGGTCAAGGATCTGCGTACGCGGCATGAAACCTCGGATACGCAAGGGGTTCTGGACGGCGATCTTGACGGGTTCATGGCCGCCACTCTGGCGATGAATGTGTCGGGCATGAGCCGGGCCGAGGCCACTGAGGAAGATTGATCCTATCCGGTCAATCGGGCCGACAGGGACATCTCTTTCGGAACCTGAACCGTTTGGGGTTGTGACAGTGCTTGCCAGACCCTCATGTGGTGCCTTAGCCTTCTTTTTGCGCGCGAGGGAGGTGGATTGATGAATGATGTGGCAAGTGAGCCAAAAGCCTTGCCGGAGGTGCAGGCCGTTGCGATAGCCGATATAGGGGGAAGTCTGAAAGCGGGATGGCGCGACTTTCTGAGTGCGCCGTTGTTCGGGCTGTTTTTCAGTGCCTTCTATGTGGCGGGCGGGGCGATGATGTGGTGGGTATTTGTGGCCGCCGGGCAGGAATGGTGGCTGATGCCCATCGTGGTGGGGTTTCCCTTGCTGGCACCCTTTGCCGCTGTCGGCCTTTATGAGGTCAGCCGCCGGATCGAGGCAGGCGAAAACCTGGCCTGGGGGGCAGTCCTGAGCGTGGTCTTTTCGCAAAAGGACCGACAGACGCCGTCAATGGCGATGGTGATCCTGTTGATGTTCATGTTCTGGGTCTTTGTCGCGCATACGATCTTTGCGCTGTTCATGGGCCTTTCGGCGATGACCAATGTCACCTCGTCGATATCCCTGCTGCTGGAAGGCAACGGGCCGGTGATGTTGCTGGTCGGATCAATCATCGGGGCGGGTTTTGCCATCGTGCTTTTTTCGGTCACCGTTGTCGGCCTGCCGCTGCTTCTGGACCGCGATGTCGACTTCGTCACGGCGATGATTGTCAGCGTTCAGGCCGTCATGGCTAATGTAGGGGCGATGTTGATCTGGGGGCTGACCATTGCGGTATTGCTGTTTTTGGGCATGGTGCCAATGTTTTTGGGGCTGTTTGTGGTGATGCCGGTGCTGGGCCATGCAAGCTGGCATATGTATCGCAGATTGCTGGCAGGATGAGGCAAACAAAAAAGGGCACCCATCCGGGGGTGCCCTTTGGAAACCTGCAATCGCTGGAAACACTACTTTGACGGTTCGACGGCCTGTTTGAGAATCACCGGTGCGCTGTCGCTGCCCTGACCCTGGGCCAGCGGGTCTTCCTGCCGCTGGACGGAGCCTTCGAAATGAGCGCCACTTTCGATGGCGATGGTCTTGTGGATGATATCACCCTCGACCCGCGCGGTCGAGGTCAGGCGGACCTTCAGCCCGCGAACACGGCCCACAACACGGCCATTGACGACGACATCATCGGCGACAATCTCGCCCTTGATTGTGGCACTTTCGCCGACGGTCAGCAAATGGGCGCGTATATCGCCGTCAACGGTGCCTTCGACCTGAATGTCGCCCGAGGTTTTCAAATTTCCGGTGATGGTCAGGTCTGCCGATAGTGTTGATGCCGGCGGTTTGGCTTTGGGAGCGCCGGAAGAATAGTCGAAAGACGGTTTTGACGTCGCGGCCTCGCTTGCCTTCAGCTTGTCGGCATCTGCGCCCGCCTTGGGCCCAGGCTCGTTTATCCTGCTTTTAGAGAACATTTTTGCCTGCCTTGATATAAGTCATCGGATTGACTGGTGTGCCGTTGACGCGCACTTCGTAGTGAAGATGGGTGCCGGTAGAACGACCGGTATTCCCCATATCACCGATCCGATCCCCGCGCGAGACCTTTTGTCCAACCTTGACGCGGGTTTTTGACATATGCCCGTAGCGGGTTTCAAGGCCGAATTCGTGCTTGATCGTCACGAGGTTGCCATAACCGTTTTCCCAGCCCGAATGGGTGACAACGCCGTCGGCGGTGGCATAGATCGGCGAGCCATAGGCCCCGGCAAGGTCGGTTCCTTCATGCATACGCCCCCAGCGGCGGCCAAAGCCCGACGTATAGCGGAACGATGTTGTCAGCGGCATGGCGAAAGGTGATTTTTCAACCGCGATCCGGTACATGTTCATCCGGTCGAGCCCGTCGAGTATCTTTTCCGCTCGCGCCGCATCGGCGGGATCGGCCCCCGGCCCAAGCGGCGGCATGAGCGGACCGAGAGGGCCACCCTGACCCGAATAGCCGCGTTGCACCTGCTTGATCAGATCATCGGGATCAAGTCCGACAGAGGCGAACATCTTGTCAAGCGGGGCCATCGACACGGTAACCGCCTCTTCCAGACGGGTGAAGATGTCGTTTTGCCGCTCTTCCATCAGTTTCATTTCATAGACGAGATCATCCACCTCAGTGGCGGCGCTGTCGGCAATGTGGGACATGGCATCGCGTTCGGCGGCGGTCTTGCCGAGTGCGGATGTCAGAAAGCCCAGCGTTTCGGCCACATCCTGGCCGCGGGCAGCGCTGTCGCCGGAAAGGTTGATTTCTGCCGACTGTGCCGTGGACAACGCCAAGGCCTGATCGCGGGCGTCGTCGCGGTCATTCATCGTCTGGCGCAGCGTTGCCTGAATCACGCCAATGCCGGTTTCCAGTTCCTTGCGGCGTTCTTCGGACTCCAGAAGCGCGGATTGCATGGCGGAAATTTGTGTCAGCGCAACCGAAAACCGCTGTCGCGCCGCAAGCGCCTCTTCGGCGCGGCTGTCGCGTTCGGCCGACAACTCGTCCAGCTTGGCCTCATAGACCGCCTGTTCGCGCAATGCCTGTTCGCGCACGGTGCCCGCGCCAATGTAGTCCATCAGCAAAATGGCGGTGGCGACGATCGTCCAGGCCACGACAACCGTTGACCCCGCCGCCGCCACAAGCTGCGTGGCTGGCTTAAATCTGACAAAACGGGTCTCGGTTTCCGACCGCAGAAAAAGCCGCCGTTCCGGAAAATAATGCTCAAGCGCCATGCGCAGGCGATCTGAAATAGGTATTGTCACGCCGGTCCCCGTGTGCAGCGGTTGATCCCTGAAACGCAGCCCCCCTGTCCCCAACAGTGCCGCGCAGGTCGGGCTTACCAACCAAGCGGGCAGGTCGCAACAGATTTGGCCGGTACAACTTGCAACCCGGCAATTAGGTGCCGTGGTCGGCGAAATATCGCCGATATGCACGTTAAATTTTGAATTATTTCATATTGTCAAAGAGATCGGTGAACGGGTTCAGCTATCATCATGCTTCTCCAGTTTCGGTCAGCGGCCAGTAGAAATCCGGTGGCAACCCGGCCTCGGCACGTTTTTCCTCGTTGAACGGCGGTTTCAGGGTGCCGTGAAAGTATCTGCGCACAAGTTCGTGAAATATCTCTTTCGGATCGAGGTCGTCGCGCCCACAGAGAAAATTGAACCATTTGGAGCCATAGGCGACATGGCCGACCTCTTCGGCATAGATGGTTTCAAGGGCGGCGACGGCCAGCGCTTCACCGGCATTGCGAAAGACTGTGATCATGCCCGGAGTCACATCCAGCCCCCGCGCCTCGAGCACCATCGGCACGACCGCCAGACGACCCAGATGGTCGCCTGCCGTATCCTCGGCCGCGCGCCACATTCCGGCATGGGCCGGCAAGGCACCATAGTGGCTCCCCATTGCCTCAAGGCAATCGCACAATAGATTGAAATGCTTTGATTCCTCGTCCGCCGCCTTGACCCAGTCGTCGTAATATCCCGTCGGCATCGGCACATGGGAAAACCGCGCGATGATGTCCCAGTGAAGATCGACTGCGTTCAGCTCGATATGGGCCACCGCATGCAGAAGGGCGATGCGCCCTTCGGGTGTGCCGGGCCTGCGGCGTGGCACATCGCGCGGGGCGAGTAGCGGCGGTTTTTCAGGGCGTGCCGGCTGCGACGGCGGTGGCTCGCTGCCGATTTCAATAGACTGGCCCGTCTTACGTGCAGCAAACCACTGGGCCGCATACCGATGCGACAGGGCGGTCTTGGCCCGCCCGTCTGCGGTGTTCAGTACGTCGACCGCCATCTGCGCCAGTGATTTAACGCTGTTCATAGGGCCCGTGCGGCATCCAGAACGGCGTCTGCATGGCCCTTGACCTTGACCTTGCGCCAGATGCGCACCACCCGTCCGGTGCCGTCGATCAAAAAGGTGGCCCGTTCAATGCCCATGTATTTGCGGCCATACAGGTTCTTTTCCACCCAGATGCCATAGCGTTCGCAAGTATCGCCTTCGGCATCTGACGCCAGCATGATACCCAGCCCATGTTTGCGGCAAAATTTGTCATGGTCGGCAACGCTGTCTTTGGACAGGCCCACCACGATGGTGCCTGCATTGGAGAATTCTTCAGACAGGCGGGTGAAATCAAGTGCTTCTGTCGTACAGCCCGGCGTGTCGTCCTTTGGGTAAAAATAGAGCGCGACCGCCTTTGGCCGAAGGGCTGACAACGCCACCACCCCGCCTCCATCACTGGGCAGGGTGAAATCGGGCGCAATATCGCCAATAGAGATCATCTGTGGGTGCTCCTTTGATCCGGCCTTCGTGCTTTGTGTTTCAATCCCATTTCCGCGAAGATAAAGGAATGAAGCAACCAATGGGCCAATGCCCTGGTTCACGGGGGCAGGGATACACGGGCGACAGCATGGACGGCAACCCAGATCAGCCGCAAGAAACGCCAGTGCGGCCTGCCCGCACCCGTCGGCATGGGGGCATGTGGGTACTTTTGACGCTATCCCTTCTGGTGGCGTTGCTGGGGATTGCCGCTTTGGGGATCACTGGCCGGACGATCAATGCCCCTGATTGGCTGGTGGACCGGGTCGAGGCGCGGGCCAACGCCGCCTTGTCGGGACGGGCAACACTTGCCATCGGCGGGGTGGAGGTGTTGGTTGACGCCGGGTTTGTCCCGCATATCCGGATGCGCGACGTGGAACTTTTTTCGAGTGGTGGCAGGCGTATCGCGGTCTTGCCCGACCTGCGCACCACATTGCATGCAAAGCCTATTCTGCATGGCAGGATCGAACCGCGTTACTTGCGGATAACGGGTGCGCAGATCAAGCTGCTCCGCTTTACCGATGGCAGCCTCGATGTCGCAACGGGAGAGACAAATTCGATTGGAACGGGCAGTGCCGGAAGTATCGTCGAGTTGCTGAAATCAATTGACGACGTATTCGAATTGCCGGTGCTTAGCGGCATTGAAACCATTAGTGTTGACGATCTTGATCTGCAATTGATCGACCTGCGTGCCGGAAAAAGATGGAATGCATCCCAGTCGCGCCTGTCATTGCGACAGGACCACGAACGGGTCTATGTGGATATGGAGTTTGCGCTGGCCGAGGCCGGTCGCCGCGCGGCCCGTGCCGAACTGAATTTCGCCACCGTCAAAGGTTCACCCGAGGCGAAACTGACCGCCAAGGTCACCGATGTGCTGGCCCGCGATCTGGCAGCACAGTCTGCGGCGCTGGCCTGGCTCAATGTGCTTGATGCGCCGATTTCGGGGGCGATCAGTTCAGGTGTCGATGGCGCAGGCAATATCGAAGAGCTTGTCGCCACACTTGAACTGGGTGCCGGTGCCTTGCAGCCAACGCCGGATACCAATCCGGTCGGTTTCGACGCGGTCCGGCTGGGATTGCGGTTTGATCCTGTCACCTCCCTGCTGACCCTGTCTGAAATCGCCATTGAAAGTGCTGCCCTTCGTGTCAACGCTCAGGGCAAGGCCTGGTTAAAGAAGATGACTGGCGGGGTGCCAGGCGAATTGATCGGACAGGTCGAGATCACCAAACTCTCTGCCGATCCCGAAGGGCTGTTTGCCGACCCTGTCAGTTTTACCCAAGGCGCGGTGGACCTGCGGCTGGAGCTTAACCCGTTCAGGCTGCGACTGGGGCAATTGGTGCTTGTCGATGGAGACCGGCGCATCAGTGCCAAAGGAACCGTCAGTGCCGAATCCGACGGCTGGGCCGTGGCCGTGGATGTGGCGATGGACGCCATTGCCAGCGACCGCCTGCTGGCGCTCTGGCCGGTATCGGTGGTGCCGTTGACGCGCAAATGGCTAGAAGAAAACGTGGCCACCAGCGAGCTTTTCAACGCCGAAGCGGCATTTCGTCTGCGTCCGGGGGATGATCCCCATTTCGCCCTTGGATATGAATACAAATCGACCGAGGTGCGTATCCTGCGCACCCTGCCGCCAGTACAGGACGGGGCCGGCTATGCCGTGATCAATGATTATTCCTATACGCTGGTCGTTGACAAAGGCCATGTCACGGCCCCGGCAGGGGGCGATGTCGATGTCGCGGGTTCAGTCCTGTCAATAGCCGACCTTAGAATCAAACCGGCACCCGCCGTGGTTCACCTGCACACCCAAAGCGATATCACGGCGGCCTTGTCCTTGCTCGATCAGGCACCTTTCCAGTTCCTGACCAAGGCAGGTCTTCCCGTCGACATTGCCGATGGGGATGCGCGGGTTGATGCGACGCTGGGTATCGTTCTTGCGGCCAAGGTGAAACCGGAAGATGTGAGCTATCAGGTATCGGCCAAACTGCTGGATGTTCATTCTGACCGGATCGTTCCGGGGCGTATTCTGGGCGCTGATGCGCTTGATCTTGTTGCGGACCGGCAGGGCATCCGGATATCCGGGCCCGGAACGGTGTCGGGCGTCCCTGTCAATGTCTCCTGGAGCCAGAGCTTCTTTCCCAAGGACAAGGGCCGCAGCCGGGTCGAGGGCAGCATAGAACTGTCGCCCCGGTTTCTGGACAGCTTCGGTATTGGCCTGCCTAAAGGCGCAGTCACCGGCACCGGTTCCGGCAAGATCGTGTTGGAGCTTGAAAAGGGCAAGGAGACGTCATTCACCCTGACGTCTGACTTGGTGGGTGTCGGGTTGGCTGTGCCCGAAATCGCCTGGCGCAAAGCGGCCGATACGGCCGGGCGGCTGCTGGTGCGGGGCAGGCTTGGCCGCCCGGTGTCGATTGACCGGCTAGAGCTGGAAGGCGCGGGCCTGTCGGTTGGTGGCAAGGTGCTGATCAGTGCCGACGGCGAACTGGATCGGGCGCTTCTGGGGCGCGCCTCGATTGGTGGCTGGTTTGACGGAACTGTCGAATTGTCCGGTCGCGGCAAGGGCCGCACGGTCGGGGTGACGGTCACCGCCGGGCGTGCCGATATGCGCAAGGCGTCCTTCGGGGGCGGTACTGGGGACGGGCCCGTGTCGATCACCCTTGACCGGCTGACGGTTTCCGAAGGTATCGCGCTGACCGGGTTTCAGGGTAACTTCACTTCCCGTGGCGGGTTTTCGGGCGAGTTTACGGCCAACTTGAATGGACAGACCGCCATTCGCGGAACGGTCGCACCCTTTGGGTCGCGCTCTGGCTTTCGTATCCGTTCGACGGATGCCGGCGGGGTCATGCGCGCGGCGGGTATTTTTGAACGTGGCGTAGGCGGTACGCTCGATATGACCATGCGTCCGGCAGAACAGACGGGAAATTATGACGGAACCGTCGACATTGGTGATATTCGCGTCGTTGATGCGCCGGTACTGGCGGGAATGCTCGATGCCATATCAGTCGTGGGGCTGTTGAACCAACTCAGCGGTCCGGGCCTGCTTTTTTCCAGCGTAACCGGGGATTTCAGGCTGACCCCGACGGCGGTTGAAGTCCGCCGGGGGGCGGCAGTCGGTGCGTCGCTGGGGATTTCCGCCGACGGTGTCGTCGAGACGGCAGCCGGGCGGGTTGATCTGCGCGGAACCATATCACCGATCTATGTGCTGAATGGCATCGGTCAGATTTTCTCCAAGAAGGGCGAAGGCCTTTTTGGCTTTAGCTACAAACTTTCAGGTCCGGTCGACTCGCCCAAGGTTAGTGTGAATCCGTTGTCAATTCTCACTCCCGGCATGTTCCGCGAAATTTTTCGTAGCAACCCACCCAAGCTCGCCCCATGAAACTGTCCGATTTCGATTTCGATCTCCCCGAAGGACTGATCGCCACCCGTCCGGTCCGGCCGCGCAGTGCGGCGCGGCTTTTGGTGGTGCGGGGGGACTGTATTCGTGACCTGCATGTGCGCGATCTGGTGGAACAGTTTCAATCGGGCGATAGGCTGGTTTTGAATGACACCCGTGTCATTCCGGCACGGCTGACCGGAACGAGGACACGCCAGACCGATCAAGACAGCGTCACCGCCGGGGTCGAGGTTACGTTGCTGGCACCGGGTTCCGATGGCACCTGGGCGGCTTTGGGCAAACCTTTGCGCAAACTGAAGGAAGGTGAAGAAATCGTCTTTTCATCGCGCCTTTCGGCGCGTGTGGTGCGTATAGCCAGCGGCCAGATGCACATCGCCTTCAATCTGATCGGCGACGACTTCGATCAGGCATTGGCCGAGGTGGGGCACATGCCGCTGCCGCCCTATATTGCATCCCTGCGCGCGCCGGATGCGCAGGACATCACCGATTACCAGACGGTCTTTGCCCGAGTGTCAGGCGCTGTCGCCGCGCCGACGGCGTCGTTGCATTTCGACGCAGCGTTGTTGGCGGGTTTGCGGGCAAAGGGCATTGATATCACCCATGTAACACTGCATGTCGGCGCTGGCACCTTTCTGCCGGTCAAGGTCGATGACCTGACCACTCACAGGATGCATTCCGAATGGGGTGAAGTCACCGAAGCCGCCTGTGCTGAAATCAACGCCACGAAAGCGGCTGGCGGTCGCATCATTCCGGTCGGCACCACGGCACTGCGGTTGATCGAAAGTGCTGCGTCGGCTGACGGGACCATGCACCCCTGGCGCGGGCCAACCGATATTTTCATCTACCCCGGCTATGAATTTCGTGTCACCGATGCCCTGATGACCAATTTCCATCTGCCCAAATCGACGCTTCTGATGCTGGTTTCGGCGCTGATGGGCAAAGAGCGGATGGACCGTGTCTATGCCCACGCGATAAACGAAAAATACCGGTTCTTTTCCTATGGTGATGCGTCGCTTCTGATGCCATAGGGCGCATTCAGCGCCCGGCCCGTCGGGGCTGGGCCTGAATATGCCGCTGGTGCGGACAATAACAGACCCAAGAAGCCAAAGGACTGACCTCGAATGTTGACCGTATTGCGCAGTTCATGGGCCTTGTTGCTGGGCATTCTTCTCTTGATGCTGGGCAACGGTATGCAAGGCACTTTGCTCGGTATCCGGGGCGGCATCGAAGGCTTTACCACGGGCCAGATGTCTTTCGTCATGTCGGCCTATTTCCTCGGCTTCCTGTTTGGCTCACAGATGGCCCCCGGCATGATCCGACGTGTCGGCCATGTGCGTGTCTTCGCCGCCCTCGCGTCGATGATTTCGGCGGTGCTGGTGCTCTATGCCGTCGCCCCGAACTGGATCGCCTGGGCCGCCATGCGCGTCGTTATCGGATTTTCCTTTTCGGGCGTCTACATTGCCGCCGAAAGCTGGCTCAACAATTCTTCGACCAACGAAAACCGCGGCCAGGCGCTGTCGCTTTACATGATGATGCAGATGACCGGCATCATCGCGGCGCAGGGCATTCTCAATATCGGCGACCCGTCGGGCTATATCCTGTTCATCATCCCGTCGATTCTGGTGTCGATTTCCTTCACGCCGATTCTGCTCTCGGTCAGCCCGGCACCGGCGTTCGAGACAACCAAGCCGCTCAGTTTCGTGCGCCTCTACCGCGCCTCACCGCTCGGCTGTGTCGGGATGTTTTTGCTCGGCGGTGTTTTCTCTGCCCAGTTCGGCATGTCCTCGGTCTGGGGCACACAGGTCGGGCTGTCGGTGCGCGACATCTCGATTTTTGTCGCCGCCATTTATGTGGGTGGGCTGGTTTTGCAATATCCGATCGGCTGGGCGTCGGACCGGATGGGGCGGCGAAAACTGGTGCTGGGCCTCTCGGCGCTCGGGGCCATTGCGATGATGACGGCGGCATTGTTTGATCTGGGTTTTCCTGCCCTTCTGGTTATCGCGGCCCTGATGGGCGGTATTTCCAACCCGCTCTATTCCCTGCTGGTTGCCTACACCAATGATTACCTCGACCGATCAGACATGGCTTCTGCCTCGGCCGGGCTGATTTTCATCAATGGCCTTGGGGCGATAAGCGGGCCGCTGATTACCGGTTGGATGATGGGAAAAATTGGCCCCAATGGCTATTTCCTGTTCATGGCGCTGCTGTTTGGCGCGCTTGCTCTCTATGGCGTTTGGCGCGCAACGCGGCGCCGGACGACACGCGCCGATCAGACCAGCGCCTTTACGGTTCTGTCGCCAACCGCAAGTTCCATCGCGGTCGAAGCCGCGATGGATGCGCGCAGCGACGGCAATATGGTCGGGCAAGCAGCATCAGCGCCCGAAAAAGACTAGCAATCCGCGCCGCTTCCTGCGAGCCTTCGGATATGGTTTGGCAAGAAAAAGCGGGGGGATGGCGGTATGAGCGAAAGGCACAACACTGACCCGGAAGAGGTGCTGCGTTTCTGGCTGGATGAATTGACGCCAGGGCAATGGTATGTTGCCGATGAGGCAGTCGACGATGTCATCCGGGTTAGGTTCGGCACGGCATGGGAAGCCGCCAGGGCGGGTGGCTTGACCGACTGGCGCAAGGGACCGCGTGGATCACTGGCCTATCTGATCCTGACCGACCAGTTTCCCCGCAACATGTTTCGCGGCGATGCCAAGGCTTTCGCCACCGATGCGCTTGCGCGCGCCGCCACGTCGGATGCGATCGTCAAAGGCTGGGATTTGCAGATCCCTGAACCCGCACGGCAGTTCTTTTACCTGCCGCTCGAGCATTCCGAGGACATCGGCGACCAGGATCGGGCCGTAACACTGGTTCAATCGGCCATGCCGGAGACGGGCGCGTCGACATTGCTGCACGCGCGCGCGCACCGCGAAATCATCCGCCGATTTGGCCGGTTTCCGTTTCGTAACCAGGCTCTCGAACGCGAGTCTACGCCGCAAGAACGCGCATTCATGGCGGAAGGTGGCTATGGCGCGATTGTCAAAATGCTGGAAAGTGCGGGCTCCAACTAGCCATGCGCCCTCTGCAAGCGGCCACGGCGTCGGAGGCGTTGCGCGAAAATGGAAAGTAGTTTAATGGCAAACTACTTTTTTAGGGAGGAAAGACATGACCGCCAGGACTTTCGACATGATCGTGATCGGTGCCGGACCCGGCGGCTATGTGGCGGCTATTCGGGGGGCACAACTGGGGCTGAACGTCGCCATTGTCGAACGTGAACACCTTGGCGGCATCTGCCTCAACTGGGGCTGCATCCCGACCAAGGCACTGCTGCGCTCGGCCGAGGTCTTTCATCTGATGCACCGCGCCAAGGAATTCGGGTTGAAGGCCGAAGGGATCGGTTATGACCTTGACGCTGTGGTCGCGCGCTCGCGGGGTGTGGCCAAGCAGTTGTCGGGCGGCATCGGCCATCTGATGAAGAAAAACAAGATCACGGTTTTCATGGGGGCCGCGACGATCCCGTCAAAAGGCAAGGTGTCAGTCAAGACTGAAAAGGGAGCCGAGGAACTGGCGGCCAAGTCCATCATTGTCGCCACCGGGGCCCGCGCCCGTGAACTGCCGGGGCTGGAGGCGGATGGCGATCTGGTCTGGACCTATAAACACGCATTGCAGCCACCACATATGCCCAAGAAACTGCTGGTCATCGGGTCGGGTGCCATTGGCATCGAATTCGCCAGCTTCTTCAACACGCTGGGCGCAGATACGACGGTTGTCGAAGTGATGGATCGGGTCCTGCCGGTTGAAGACGCCGAAATTTCGGCTTTTGCCAAAAAGGCCTTTGTCAAGCAGGGCATGAAGATCATGGAGAAATCCACCGTCAAGAAACTCGACCGCGCCAGGGGCAAGGTCACAGCCCATATCGAGGCGGGCGGCAAAACCGAAACGATGGCGTTCGACACTGTCATTTCCGCCGTCGGCATTGTCGGCAACGTCGAAAACCTCGGGCTGGAGGCGCTTGGCGTCAAAATCGACCGCACCCATGTGGCGACGGATGAATATTGCCGTACCGGCGTTGACGGGGTCTTTGCCATCGGCGACATCGCCGGTGCCCCCTGGCTCGCCCACAAGGCCAGCCACGAAGGCGTCATGGTCGCGGAACTGATCGCGGGCGGGCATCCGCATCCGATCAAACCAAACTCGATTGCCGGTTGCACCTATTGCCACCCGCAGGTGGCCTCGGTCGGTCTGACCGAAGCCAGGGCCAAAGAGGCCGGGCATGATATCAAGGTCGGCCGCTTTCCCTTCATCGGCAATGGCAAGGCGATTGCCCTGGGCGAATCCGAAGGCCTGATCAAGACCATCTTTGACGCCAAGACCGGCGAACTGCTGGGCGCGCATATGATCGGGGCCGAAGTCACCGAACTTATTCAGGGCTATGTCGTCGGGCGCAGTCTCGAGACCACCGAAGAAGACCTTATGAACACCGTCTTCCCGCACCCGACGCTTTCCGAAATGATGCATGAATCAGTGCTCGACGCCTACGGTCGCGCGCTGCATATGTAACCGGGCAGGGGGCGCTGCCGCCCGCGCGCCCCGGACTCTGTCCGGGGCTCCCCCCGAGGTACTTGTGAACAAAAGAAGCCTGTTGCCGTTCTTCTGTTTGAAAATACCTCAGGGGGTCCGGGGGGCAGCGCCCCCC
>JBATDH010000427.1:0-1950 GCA_049663365.1 Albidovulum sp.
GCACAGCACAGGATCGCCAGAAGGTTGTAGGAAAAATACTGCGCCGGGCTCAGAAAGCCGATGACGAGCTGGGCGCAAAGCGAACCGCAGACATCGACCACCCGGTAGATGCCCATGGCGCGGCCCCTTGTTTCATTGGTGACCTTGGCCTGCAGCCAGGCCTCGATGATGGTGTAGCAACCCGCCACACAGGCCCCCGACGCCATGCGCAAGAGCGCCCAGGCGATGGGATCGACGATCATCATATGGGCGATGAGACCGATCGTGCCCATCGCGGTGAAGGCGGCGAAGGCGCGCGAATGGCCGACCGCCCCCATCAGGCGCGGTGCCCACCAGCAGCCGATGAAAAAGCCGAAGAAATGCGCCGACCCGAGCGTGCCGACCTCGGCGGTGGAAAAACCCAGCGAAACGCCTGACAGCGCATCAAGCGGGGCCACGCCGCCGGTTCCCAGTTGCAACAGGATGACCGACAGGAAGAGGGCGGCGAAAGAGATCAGAAGGCGCATTCGGGACCGGCAGGGATTGTTTAGGGCCACCATGGCGCGCGGAGGCGCGAAAGCCCAGTGGAAATGTCGCGCGCGTGCCGTGATCTGATTTCACCTTTGCAAAAAATACTCCCGCCGGAGGCAAACCGCATTTGCGACAACCCGCCCCGCCGCTTTGCCGGGGCGCTTGTCGCGGGCCCTCGCCCGAGGGGCCATGCGGCCGCGCATCGGGCAAGGATATGATGTTCCTCTCTTGCCCTTCCGGTCCCGGCGGTTAGGCTTGCCCGGACCAACAGGGGGACCACATGCACAAAACCACGCTCGGCGGGACCGATCTTTCGGTGTCGCGGCTCTGCCTTGGCACCATGACCTGGGGCAGCCAGAACACCGAGGCCGAGGCCCATGCCCAGATCGACCGGGCGGCGGCGGCGGGGGTCAATTTCATCGACACGGCCGAACTTTATCCGGTCAACCCGATGCGGGCCGAAACCGTCGGGCGCACCGAGGAAATCATCGGCAACTGGAACGCCCGGACCGGGCGGCGCGGCGACTGGGTGATCGCCACCAAGATCGGTGGCGAAGGCAGCAAGACGCGCGGCGGCGAAGAGATCACGCCCGCATCGATTCGCGCCGCGCTTGAGGCGTCCCTGCGCCGTCTGAAAACCGACCATGTCGATCTCTATCAGTTTCACTGGCCGAACCGGGGCAGCTATCATTTCCGCAAATGCTGGGCGTTTGATCCGTCAAAACAGGACCGCGCCGCGATCCTTGCCAATATGGCCGACTGTCTCGATACGCTGGCGGCGGTGCAAAAAGAGGGCAAGATCCGGCATTGGGGCCTGTCCAATGAAAGCGCCTGGGGCATGGCCAACTGGCTGGCACTGGCCGAGAATACCGGGACACCGCGCCCGGCGTCGATCCAGAACGAATATTCGCTGCTGTGCCGGGCCTATGACACCGATCTGGCCGAACTGGGGCATAACGAAAAGGTCACGCTGCTGGCGTTTTCGCCGCTGGCGGCGGGCCTGCTGACCGGCAAATATGCGGGCGACGTGATCCCCGAAAATTCCCGCCGCAGTCTTAACGAAACCCTGGGCGGGCGCATCACCCCGCGGGTCTGGGAAGCGGTTTCGGCCTATCTGGGCATCGCCGCCCGCGCCGGGCTTGATCCGGTGCAGATGGCACTGGCCTGGGCGCTGTCGCGTCCCTTCCCGGTGATCCCGATCTTCGGGGCGACGCGCCCCGAACATCTTGATCTGGCGCTGGGGGCGGCCGAGATGATCTTGCCGCCCGAGGTGCTGGGCGAAATCAACGCCGCGCACAAGGCGCATCCTATGCCTTACTGACGGCGGGCCTGGCGCGGCTTTGCTGGCGCAGGGCCGTGGCGGTGGTGGCAAAGCGGGCGCGAAAGGCGCGGGCAAAGGCGACCTGGCTGGAAAAACCGCAGCGCAGCGCGATATCGGCC
>JBATDH010000428.1:0-2263 GCA_049663365.1 Albidovulum sp.
CGGGCACACAGTTGAAACTGTCGGCCTTACCGCCCTTGGCGCGATAGAGTTCCTCCATCCAGCCGTGCAAGTCGGGGTGCTTGCGCCAGTAGTGGATTTCCTCTGCACCGCTCATGTCAAAATCGACAGGCTTCCTCGGTTTCCGTGTTCTTGCAAAGGCATACATATCTAGTCCCATAATAAACTCCTTTTCTGAATGTGACCGTCCCGGAGGACGCAAACCAGAAAGGCAGGGGCTTCGAGCTGAAGTGGTCATGGGAAACACGGTGGCTTGCCAGTGGTGCGGGCATCCCCATTGACCCGTAGGCGGCCACTGCCAAGGTTGCGGCCAGCTCTTCGGGCGTCACTTCAGAATGGGGGCAAAGGACAGATCGTGCCATGCAAGGACACCGCGAACCCAGAAGCGTGGGAATGAGGCAGGCGCATCGAGATCAGACTAGACCTTCGTCACCGATAGCCACGGCGGAGCTTGGCTCGATGCAAGCGACCCAGGGCGGTGCGTGCAGCCTCGGCTGTGACGTGTTGATCTTGGCGGCACGTCCCTGCTTGACCGATGCGTCCCCATTCGCGGATGAGCGTGACTTCCCCGAACAAGGTGGACTGCATCTGCATGCGGTAGAACCGCGCCATGTTGCGCGAGGGATCGACACGCTTCAGAATGACCGGAGCGCTCATGTTACCCTCCGCACTGTCTTGGTGCTGACATTGAAGAGGCACGCGATCTCCGCCAGGGGCCGGTGCTCTTCGTCACGCATGCGGCGCACCTCGTCTCTCTGCGCAGTAGATAGGGCAGGGGGCCTGCCCCCGACACGGCCACGCTTGCGGGCGGCAACAAGGCCTTCCTTGGTGCGCTCGGAAATCCGCTCGCGCTCGAACTGAGCGATCGACGCAAAAACATGGAACACGAGACGGCCTGCGGGCGTCGTGGTGTCGATGTCCTCGGCCAGAGACCGGAAGCCCGCGCCGCAATCCCCGATAGCTTCGACGATGTCGAGAAGGTCCTTCAGTGACCTGGCCAGGCGATCATACTTTGTCACGACGACCACATCGCCTTGCCGGAGCTGGTCAACCATCAGGTCGAGCTGTGGCCTGGTGCGCTTCGTGCCGGTGATCTTGTCGGCATAGATGCGCTCTGCGCCCGCCGCCTCTAGGGCGTCGGTCTGGGGTTCAAGCTTCTGGTCGTCTGTCGAGACGCGGGCATATCCGATGATCATGGATAGATAGTGCCACAAACGTCCCAAAACTCAAAAGGTTTTGCCGGGGGTTTTTGTCCCTGTCAACAGCCTGACTTTCAGTCAGGCAGGGCAGGGGGGCAAAAACGACCGTTTTTGTCGCGCTGCCCTATCTCCCAACCTTGATGGGCGGAGACTCGGGATTCTCGCGGCGCACGAAAAGGGCGAAGGGGCATCCCGATGATGCCTCACTGCGCTTCGCCAGACGCCGATGCGCCTCCAAGCCGGGCAAATGCTCAAGGTCTTGGACTTCCCACGCGCCGCGCGCATACTGCCTGCCACCCTGCTTGTAAACGACCTGGCGGTAAGATGCCCAAGACACCCAAAGAGCCAGTCCGCCACAACGTCGCTGCATTCGCGATTGAAAACCGCGTTGATTTCTTGGCGCTCTCTGCCGCCCCCGATAACTCTGGCTGGGTAAAGCTACAGCAAAGCGGCATTTTTGATTCCTCTTCCCATGCCCCTGCCCCATGCCGGCACTATGTCTTTTCTAAGGACATCAGCCCAACCCAAGTCCACGGCGGAAAGCCCCGTCAGGAAGCCTATTACGAAGAAATCGTCAGACACATGAAGGAAGCCATAAACCACTTTATTGAAGACAATGAAGACGGACTCTCGTGGCTCATGTCGCTCGATGAAATCGCAATCAGCGTACCAGGCGTTGTTGAAAACGGAAGCACGCTAATTCAACTTCCACTTTGGGAGTATGTCTCCGAGGACAATGTAATGTGGCGCGGCGAGAAAGGGCTGAACTTCAGAGAAGTTCTTGCGTCTATTATCGAAGATTGCATTGAAGAGAAGGGACTGATTTGGAACGAATCACGTTCCAAAAAGCTCCGAAAATCAATTTTTGTCGTAAACGATGCGAGTTCTTGTGCAGCGTATTATTCAGACGATTACAGCGCGAAAAATCCTGACCATCGGATTGATTTGATATATATGAAAGCGCACGAAGGTATCAATTTTGGCGCCTTCGAGCGCGATCTGTGGTTTCCCTCCAGGCCTCATCCGGAATACGGACATATATATCC
>JBATDH010000429.1:0-14325 GCA_049663365.1 Albidovulum sp.
CCGCTTTGGCTGCTGCTTCTTCTACGGCCTTGGCGGCAGCGGTGGCCTCATCTGCGGCCTTGGCGGCGGCATCGTCGGCGGCCTTTTGCGCGGCGGCAGCAGCTTCTTCAGCGGCTTTGGCGGCAGCCTCTTCGGCAGCCTTGGCTTCTTCTGCGGCTTTGGCAGCCGCTTCCTCTACAGCCTTGGCGGCAGCGGCGGCTTCCTCTTCCGCCATTTTCGCCGCAGCCGCAGCGTCGTCAGCGGCTTTTTGCGCCATCGCGGCCTCTTCGGCCTTTTGCGCTTGCTGCCCAGAATAATACCAATAACCACCGACGGCCAAAACGGCGACCAGCAGCGCTATAAGGGTGTTCTTGTTCATTTTATGTACCTTTAAGTTTCGGGAGGATGGTTAACATTGCCGCAGCCTATGGCAGAAATGCGCATCTATGAAAAGTGCGCAAAGAGGGCGGGGTGGAATCTGCCTTGAAACAGCGCCGCGCGCCGACTAGTTTGCGCGCGAACCAGAACCGGCAACAATTTGAAGGAGTGCCACCATAGCCCGCAGACCGCACAACGCCCCGCCGACCCGCGAAACGGGACCACGCGTCAATGACCGCATCCGTTCACCGGAAATCCGCCTGATTGGTGCCGAAGGTGAAAATGTCGGGGTTGTCACTCCGGCCCGCGCCATGGCAATGGCCGAAGAGGCCGGGCTGGATCTGGTGGAAATTTCGCCCAATGCGGAACCGCCGGTCTGCAAGATCATGGATTTCGGCAAATATAAATACGAAACCCAGAAACGCGAGGCCGAAGCCCGCAAGAAACAGCACATCATCGAAATCAAGGAAATCAAATTCCGTCCGGGTACGGATATCCATGATTATCAGGTCAAGATGCGGTCGGTGGTCAAGTTTCTTGAAGGCGGCGACAAGGTGAAGATCACCCTGCGTTTCCGCGGTCGTGAAATGGCCCACCAGCAGCTTGGGCTCGACCTGTTGAACCGGGTGGCGGACGATGTCGCCGAAATCGGCAAGATCGAGAACATGCCGCGCCTCGAAGGCCGCCAGATGGTGATGATGATCGGACCCAAATAGGACTGCGGTCGTCAGCAGACCCGGCCCTCCCCCGGCGGGAGGGCTTTTTCATTTCGGGGCATCAGGATGCTTTCCTATCAACACAGCTACCACGCCGGAAACCTCGCGGATGTGCATAAACATGCGCTTCTGGCCGGGATGCTGGCCTATATGGCGGCCAAGGACAAACCTCTCAGCTACATCGAAACCCATGCGGGGCGCGGTCTTTATGCGCTTGATACACCCGAAGCGCTGAAAACTGGCGAGGCTGCGGCGGGAATTGACCGCGTCAGGGACCGGTTTGCCCCCGATCATCCCTATGCGAAGATCCTGTCGGACGTACAGGCCCGCTATGGCATGGCCGCCTATCCCGGATCACCCTTGGTGGCGGCGCTATCGCTGCGCCCCGGCGACCGCATGGATCTGGCCGAACTTCACCCGGCCGAATTTGCCGCCCTCAACGATGTCATGATCGACTATGCTGCCCATTGCCGCCAACAGGACGGGTTGCAACTGGCCCTGGCGCTGACCCCACCGGAACCGCGCCGGGGCCTGATGCTGATCGACCCCAGCTATGAGGTCAAAGCCGACTATGCCGCCCTGCCCAACCTTGTGCGCAAGGTTCATGCCAAATGGAATGTCGGCGTCATCGTGCTTTGGTATCCGATTCTACCTGCCAACGCCCATCTGGCCATGCTGCGTGATCTGGAATCGCGTGATCTGCCCAAACCGCTGCGCCATGAAGTCCGCTTTGGCAGTGCCCGGCCCGGCCACGGGCTTGTCGGCAGCGGCATGTTCATTGTGAACGCGCCCTACGGCACCGATGCCGAAGCCGTATCCCTGACCAGGCTTTTCGCGGGTCTCTAGGGTTATGCCGCCTCATACCAAACCGATACAGCAGCAGGACCGACGCGCCGTTGCGTGGACACCGGGCTTCAGCAAGGGTATTGAAAGATAAATCCGGGGCCGCTCCACCGGCGCGCTTGACTACGATCAAATCAACAGAAACAAACGCGCAAGGTTCAAGACCAATATCGCCCCGCAACGAATGGCTGAACCGGTGATGGCACGCTGCGTGGCCTGAGAAAACACTTCCCGCGACAGGAGAGTTCAATGAAATTCCGCTTCCCGATTGTCATCATCGACGAGGATTTCCGTTCTGAAAATTCGTCGGGTCTGGGTATTCGCGCCATGGCGCAGGCCATCGAGGCCGAAGGATTCGAGGTGTTGGGGGTAACGAGTTACGGCGATCTTTCCCAGTTCGCCCAGCAGCAATCGCGGGCCAGCGCCTTTGTTCTGTCCATCGACGACGAAGAATTCAGCCCCGGCCCCGATCTTGACCCGGCGGTGGTGAACCTGCGCGCCTTTATCGAGGAAGTGCGCTGGAAAAACGCCGATGTGCCGATCTATGTCTACGGCGAAACCAAAACCAGCCGCCATCTGCCCAATGACATCCTGCGCGAATTGCACGGCTTCATCCATATGTTCGAGGACACCCCTGAATTCGTCGCCCGCCACATCATCCGCGAGGCGAAAACCTATCTCGAAGGCATCCAGCCACCCTTCTTCAAGGCCCTGCTCGACTATGCCGATGACGGTTCCTATTCCTGGCATTGTCCGGGCCATTCAGGCGGCGTGGCATTTCTCAAAAGCCCGATCGGCCAGATGTATCACCAGTTTTATGGCGAAAACATGCTGCGCGCCGATGTGTGCAATTCGGTCGAGGAACTGGGCCAGCTTCTCGATCACAACGGTGCCATCGGCGCGTCCGAACGCAACGCCGCCCGCATCTTCAACGCCGATCACTGCTTTTTCGTCACCAACGGCACCTCGACCTCCAACAAGATGGTCTGGCACCATACCGTGGCACCGGGCGATGTGGTGGTGGTGGACCGCAACTGCCACAAGTCGATCCTGCACGCGATCATCATGACCGATGCGATTCCGGTGTTCCTGAAACCCACGCGCAATCATTATGGCATCATCGGCCCGATCCAGCAGTCGGAATTCGAGGTGGATGCGATCAAGGCCAAGATCCGAGCCAACCCGCTTCTTGCCGGTGTCGATGCCGATGCGGTCAAACCGCGCATCCTGTCGCTGACACAATCCACTTATGACGGGGTGCTTTACAATACCGAAACGATCAAGGGCCTGCTCGATGGCTATGTCGACAACCTGCACTTTGACGAGGCCTGGTTGCCACATGCCTCGTTCCATCCCTTTTACGGTAGCTACCACGCGATGGGCCGCAAACGGTCGCGCCCCCAGCATTCGGTGACCTACGCCACCCAGTCGATTCACAAACTTCTGGCGGGGATCAGCCAGGCCAGCCATGTGCTGGTGCAGGATAGCCAGGATACCAAGCTTGACCGCCACCTCTTCAACGAGGCGTATCTCATGCATATCAGCACCAGCCCGCAATACAGCATCATCGCCAGTTGCGACGTGGCTGCGGCGATGATGGAGCCGCCGGGCGGCACCGCGCTGGTCGAGGAAAGCATCATGGAAGCGCTCGATTTCCGCCGCGCCATGCGCAAGGTCGACGACGAATTCGGCAATGACTGGTGGTTCCAGGTCTGGGGGCCGGAGGCGCTGGAAGAGGAAGGCATCGGCAGCGCCAAGGACTGGGTGCTCAAACGCACCGATGCCGAAGGCGTGCAGCGGTCAGATGGCGAGGATTCGTGGCACGGCTTTGGCGACATGGCGCGTGGTTTCAACATGCTCGACCCGATCAAGGCGACAATCATCACGCCGGGGCTCAATCTCGATGGTCGGTTCGAAGAGATGGGCATCCCGGCGTCGATCGTGACCAAATATCTGGCCGAACATGGGGTGGTGGTGGAAAAAACCGGGCTTTACAGCTTTTTCATCATGTTCACCATCGGCATCACCAAGGGCCGCTGGAACACGCTTTTGACCGCGCTTCAGCAGTTCAAGGACGACCACGCCAGGAACCAGCCGATGTGGCGGACCATGCCTGAATTCTGTGCCAAGCATCCGCGCTATGAAGGGATGGGCCTGCGCGATCTGTGCGAACATGTCCACAAGCTATACGCCAAATATGACGTGGCGATACTGTCGACAGATATGTATCTGAGCGACCATACGCCTGCCATGAAACCCAGCGAGGCCTTTTCCCACATCGCCCGGCGCACCACCCAGCGCGTGCCGATCGACGATCTGGAAGGCCGCATCACCACCAGTCTGGTAACGCCTTATCCGCCCGGCATTCCGCTCTTGATCCCCGGAGAGGTGTTCAACCAGAAGATCGTCGCATACCTCAAGTTCAATCGCGAATTTGCCCGCGAATGCCCCGGTTTTGAAACCGACATTCACGGCCTGGTTCAAGAGGCCGATAGCGACGGCGTGATGCGCCATTTCGCCGATTGCGTGGCCATGTGATCTTTACAAGCTATTCGCGGCTCTTGCGCCTGTTGAAAATTCACGCGCCGTCGAGGTTCAGACGAGATCGCGGGCGACATCCTCGTTCCAGTCGCGGCGGAATATCTCTGCCCCACCGTCGCGGGCCACCACCTCGGCGCTGATCCGCCAGACCTTTGCCAGCGCCTGAACAGTGACCGTGGTGTCGACTTCGGCAAGCCAGTCGCCGCGCGCATATGATTTTTTCCAGGTGCAGGTGCCGCGCGCGGAATTCGGGTCATCGGGATGTATCTCGAAGCGGTCTTCGTCAAGGTAGCGAACCGTCATTCCGGTATGCAGGTGGCGCACCGACCCGGTATCGCCAAAACGGCGATAGGTTTCCATCCCGGTGACGAGATCCTCCTTGACGGACCGTTCCGACGCGCCAGCGCTTAGCTGCTCGACTTCCAGCGGCGCGGCCCCTTCGGCGGGCAGGAATGCGGGCAAATCCGCATCCTCGGGTCGCGCCGGGCGCAGCGGCAAGGTCAGCTTTGCGCCTGCGCTCAGCGTCAACGCCACGGGTTCGGGTGCCGGAAACACCATCGGCCAAAGGCTTGTTGACAGGGCGAGCCTGATGCGCTGGCCCTTCTTGAATTTTTGCCCCACGACGTTCAACTGAAGCGCGACCCTTTCCGATTTTCCCGGCACCATCGGTTCGGGTTTAGAATGCGATTTACGGTGCGTCAGGTTCAGCACCCCGAAACTGACCAGCGTCGAGGTTCCGTCAGGGTCAGAGCTAGACAGAACCGCAATCAGATTGGCAACTGGCTGGTTAGAGGCAACATCGGCCTCGACCATCGGAAAGCCGAGGATTTCAACATCTTCTTGCAGCGGATCGGACAGGAACATGGTCATCTCGCCCTCTTCGCGCGATTGATCGAGCGCCTGATCGGGACCGGCCCCATAGGAACACCAGGATTGGGTATAGCGCCCCGCCGTCTGGGGCGAAGCCACCGTGATCGCGGCACCCGCCGCCCCATCGCTTTCAAGCCGTCCCGGTGCCAGAGTGAATGACCGCACCGGGCCAGCCCCGGTTTTCCACGCGGTTTCGGCCACCCATCGCCCCGGACGGTCGCCGTGATAGGGTGCGGGGCGCACCGGGTCCTGAATCCAGGCGCGGATCATCGGTTCGTCCATGATGCCGGTTTCAATGCCTTTCAGATGCTGGTCCCACCAGCGCAGGCATTCCTGCAAAAAGCCGATGCGCGGCCCCGGTTCGGCAAAATGCGGGTATTTATGCGCCCAGGGACCGATCAGGGCCTTTCTGGAGCCGGAAAGCCGTTCCATCATGCGGAAAATCGGGTTGGTATAGCCATCGACCCAGCCACCCACGGCATAGACCGGAATGTCGACATCGGCGTAATTTTCACAGATCGACCCGTGGCGATAGAAATCGTCGCGGCGCTGATGGCGAAACCAGTCAAGCATCCACAGGCCGTTGCCCTTCAGCCGCTCCAGCCACATGTCGCGCCAGCGGTCGCCGACGATGGCGGGATCGGGCGGTGTATGGGCAATGGCAAAGGCCGTGGCCCCCCAGGCAAGCTTGTCGGTCAGACAGGCACCCCCCATGAAATGGATGTCATCGGCATAGCGATCATCGGTCGAACAAAGCGTGATGACGGCTTTCAGCGCCGCCGGTTTGCGCGCAGCGATCTGAAGCCCGTTGAAGCCGCCCCAGGATATGCCGATCATGCCGACCGTCCCCGCGCACCAGGGCTGCCTTGCCAGCCATTCGATGATGGCGATGCCGTCGTCCTGCTCTTGCTTGAGGTATTCGCCCTTGCACACGCCTTCGCTGTCACCGGTTCCGCGCATGTCGACACGCACCCCGGCATAGCCGAACCCGGCGAAATAGGGATGGGTGAGGTGGTCGCGCTCCACCGTTCCATCGCGTTTGCGGTAGGGCAGATATTCCAGGACCGCCGGCACCGGATTTGCCTCGGCATCTTCGGGCAGCCAGATACGCGCGGCAAGTTTCACCCCGTCAGGCATTTCGATCCAGGTGTTTTCAATCTCGCGAACCTTGCGGGGGAAATCGGTGCGGATGGGAATTACGGGCATGGCGGGTTTCCTTGATTACATTCCGTTGCGGGGGATATTATGAGACCAGTCGACACGGTGGAAGGGCGTATCGCCTTCCCAGCATTCGACATGGGCGCTCAGGTGAAAGGCGTCGCTGGATGCGGTCATTTCCGAAGTGGTTTCGATCCGCACCTTCCAGTTACCGCGCTCCATCGTCCGGCTTTGGGTCATGGTCGCCTTTGCCGACAAAGGATCATCGGGATGGATTTCGTAGATACGTTCCGACACATCATGGAATTCCGTCCCGATGGCGTCAAAGCGGATTTTGCCGATGGGGCCAAAAACGCCGCCGTCGATGAACATGCGGTGGCGGATGGTGCCTGTGATCAGGTCGGTCGTGATGTCGCGGGCCATCGACCCTTCGGAAAGCTGGGTGGTCTGGCTTGGGGCAGCGGGGGACGGTGGCGCAAGGTCGCGGGGTGGCGGCGCGTTGGTGCGCAACGCCAGAACCGGGATTTCTATCGCCGACAGTCCAGGGCGAAGGCTGAGCGTCACGGGTTCAGGCGATGGCCAAAGGATCGGCCAATAGGTCGAGGCCAGGTGCAGCACCAGCCGGTGGCCTGCGGGCACTTGCCAGGCCATACCGTGCAGGGTGACGCTGATTTCCATCTCCTCGCCCGCGATCACCGGTGTTGCCACCTCGGCGCTGATGCGGTGGGTCAGGTTGGCAAACCCCCGCGAAATCAGGCTTTGCGCGCCGTCCGGCGCTTCGTCCGCCAATATAGCGGTGACGAACCCCTGCGGCCGGTCGGCCGCAACTGTCAGACGCAGCTTCGGCTGGCCGAGAATTTCCATCGGCCCATCGAGCGGGGCCGACCGGAAAAGCAGCGCCCCGCCCGCATCGACCCGCTGATCGCCCGGCATGTCGCCCGGCGTTGCGAATGAGGTCATGTCGCCGCCCGCAGCCCCGTAAGACTGGGGCGAGCAAATGGTCATTGTCATGCCGGCCTGATCGGCAGCAGCGCCAAGCCCGCCCGCGTTCAGCCACAGCGTCTGGCCTGTCACATCCACCGACGGCCAGTCCGCCACGTCGACCCAGCGCCCGGTGCGATGGGTGATCGTCGTTTCCGGCGCGGCGCTGTCTTGCATATAGAACCGCAGGCGCGGTTCATCCATGATGCCGTTGGCCTTGCCTTTCAGCCAGTGGTCCCACCAGCGGATCGCCTCATCGACGAAATCGACCTTCGGGCCGGGGATACCGTCATGCGGGTAAAGATGCGCCCAGGGGCCCATCAGCACCTTGCAGGGCGCTTTCAGATGCTCGGCGATGCGAAACGGTGTGTCGCGGTAAAGATCGGCCCAGCCGCCAAAGAAATAGACCGGCACCTGAATGTCGGCGTAGTTCTGGCTGACCGAGCCATGTTTCCACATCGTATCCTTGGTCTGGTGTTCGGCCCAGAGATTGATCCAGAGCGTCATCGCGTCCAGCCGCTCGCGCCACATGTCGCGCCAGCGGTCGCCGACAATGTCCGGATCGGGCGGGGCCGCATTGAAAAGCTGCATGATCGAGCCCCACCAGAAATTATCGGTGGCCATCACGCCACCGCGGAAATGAATATCCTCTTCCCAGCGGTCGTCGGTGCCCATCACCGGAATGATCGCCCTCAGCGCCGGTGGCCGCATCGCCGCCACCTGAAACGAATTGTAGGCCCCCCAGCTTTTGCCCATCATGCCGACATTGCCATCGCACCAGGGCTGTGCCGCAACCCAGGCGATGACATCGCAGCCGTCATCGAGTTCCTGCTGCGCATATTCGTCATGCATCAGGCCATCGCTATCGCCCGACCCGCGCATATCGACGCGAATGACGCCATACCCGGCCCAGGCAAATCGCGGATGGGTGTTGTCGTCGCGCACGCGGGTAAATTCGCGGCGGCGGTAGGGGATGTATTCGAGGATGGCGGGAACCGGGTTCCGCTCGGCATCCTCGGGCATCCAGACCCGCGCGGCAAGGCGGGCACCATCGGGCATGGGGATCCACAGGGTTTCAATCTCTTTGATATTTTCGGCCATGATCAATCCTTCCGTGGCGGGCGGGCACCGGGTTTCAGCGGGTAGTGACAGGTCAGATTACGGTCCTTCAGCGTCACAAGCGGTGGCGGAAGCGTGCGGCATTTTTCCTGCGCCCAGGGACAGCGGGTATGAAACTCGCACCCCGCCGGGCGGGCCAGAAGCGACGGCACCTCGGCCGGCAGGGAAATGCGGTCTCGGGCGCGGTCAGGATCGGGTTCGGGGTTGGCCGACAAAAGTGCCGCCGTATAGGGATGGGCGGGCGCGTTGAACACCGCCTCTGTCGCACCGGTTTCGACAAACCGGCCCAGATACATCACCGCCATGCGGTCGGCGACATGATGCACCACATGAAGGTTATGGGTGATGATCACCATCGCCAGTCCAAGCCGTTCGCGCAGGTCATTGAGGAGGTTCAGAACCTCGCCCTGAACCGATACATCCAGCCCCGCCGTCGGCTCATCCGCAATGATCAGCACCGGATCAAGCGCAATGGCCCGCGCCACACCGACACGCCGCGCCTGCCCTCCCGAAAGCTGGTGCGGATAGCGGTCAGCAAATTCCAGCGGCAACCCGACAAGCGGCAATAGCCGCGCCGCTTCATCCTTCAGATTGCGGCCATCAAAGCCATGAATGCGCAATGGTTCCGTTACAATATCGCCCACGGACATGCGCGGCGAAAGCGATCCGACCGGATCCTGAAACATCATCGACATGCGTCGCCGCAGCGGTTTCATGGCGGGCGGGTCCAGCCGGTCGATGCGCTGCCCCTCAAAGGTAATGCTGCCCGCCGAAATCGCTTGCAGCCGGTTGACCGCCCGCGCCAGCGTGGTCTTTCCCGACCCGCTTTCGCCCACCAGCGCAAAAGTCTCGCCCCGCCGAACCTCGAAGCTGACGCCAGCGACACCCAGGATCGAACTGCGCCGCCCGATACGGCCAACAGGAAACGCTACCTCGACATCCTCGACCTTCAGGATCGGATCATCATTCATGTCCGCTCCCTTGCCGTCTCGGGCTGATCGGCCACAAAACACCGCGCGACGTGACCGTCGCCGATATCCTTGTCCGGTGGTGGCATGGCGCAGGCATCAAATCGGCGATGGCAACGCGGGGCAAAAATGCAGCCCTGGGGCCGGCGGCGAAGATCAGGGATTTCACCGGCAATGGTGGGAAGGTGGCGAACCCGTTCGGTCTGTCGCGCCGGGTCGCATTCCAAAAGCCGCTGAGTATAGGGATGGCGCGGGTCATTGAACACCTGCCGCGTGGTGCCGCGTTCCACCACTTCGCCCGCATACATCACGACCACATCGTCACAAAGTTCCGCGATGACCCCCAGATGATGCGAAATGAACAGCACCGAACAGCCGATCTTTTCCTGCAATTCCTTCAGCAACTCGATCGTCGCCACCTCAAGCGTCGCATCCAGTGCCGTCGTCGGCTCATCCGCGATCAGCAGCGCCGGTTCCATCATCAGCGCCATGGCGATGGCGATACGCTGCTTCATGCCGCCGGAAAATTCATGCGGATAGCGGTCCAGTGCGGCTTTGGCATCCGGAATGCGGACCTGTCTCAGCATTTCCGCGGCCAGCGCCATTTTTTCCGGTTTCGACCGTCCTGATCGGTATTGAACATTGACCATCTGCTGGCCGACCGAGATTACCGGGTTCAACGCTCCCATAGGGTCTTGGAACACGGTTGAAATGCGCATTCCCCGCAGCGCCCGCATCTCGATGGTGCCAAGCCTTGTCAAGTCGCTCTTTTCCTCGAACAGGATCGTGCCCTTGTCGATCTGGCCGTTCTTGGCAAGCAACCCAAGGATCGCATTGATCAGCGTGGACTTGCCGCAGCCGCTTTCCCCCACCACACCCACCACCCGGCGTTCGGGGACGATGAAAGACACATCCTTCAGCGCGTGCACCACCCCTTCCTCGGTCGAGAACGAGACATTGAGGTCGCTGATTTCCAGAACATTCATCAGCGCGCCTTCAACCGGGGATCGAAGATGTCGCGCAAAGTTTCGCCCAGAAAGGTGAAGCCGAGCGTGGTCAGGATGATCGGCATCCCCCCGGCGAACACGATCCAGACGGTTTCGCGGATATTGGCAAAGCCGTCGTTCAGAATCGCCCCCCAGCTTGGTGTCGGCGGACGCACACCCAGCCCGAGAAAGCTCATGCCCGCCTCGATGGCGATAACGACGGGGATATCCATCGAGGCGAGGATCAGGATCGGGCCGATCACATTGGGCAGGATGTGAACCCGCAAGATACGCGCGGTGCTGGCCCCCATGCTTTGCGCGGCGGTCACGAATTCGGCGGATTTGAGTGCAATGGTCTGGGTGCGGATGATGCGGGCATATCCGGGCACATTGACGATCACCACCACGACGACGACCGCCGTCAATGAAGGCCCGAAAAGTGTCACGAAGGCCAGCGCCAGCATCACGGTCGGAAAGCTTTTGATCGCATCGAAAAGAAGGATCATCAGATTGTCGAGCCAGCGCGGCCCATATCCCGCGATCAACCCCAAAACCACGCCGATCAGCAGCGACACACCGGTTGACCCCAATGCGACAGTCAGGGCGATCCGCCCCCCGTAGAGCACCCGTGAAAAGAGATCCCGGCCCAGTTGGTCGGTTCCCAGCAGATGCTCCATGCCGGGTGCCATGAACCGGTCGCGCGGGGCAATCTTCGACGGATCGGTGCTGGCCAGAAGGTCGGCAAAAACCGCCGCCGCGATCACCGTGACCACCAGTACAAGGGCGAAAACGCCCAGCGGTTCGCGCAGCAGTCTCAGCGCCGCTTTGGCGGTCTTGCCACGGATGGCGACAGGTTCAGAAACTGCTTCTGACACGGGGGTCCAATGCTCCGACGATTAGGTCTGCGATCAGGTTGAGAAGAACGAAAAAGGCCGTCGTGACCAGCACCGCGCCCGACACCACCGGGAAATTGCGTGTCAGGATCGCGTCATAGACAAGTTTGCCGATGCCGGGGCGCGAAAAGACGATTTCGGCGAAGACGGCCGAGGACAGCATCTGACCCACGCCGATGCCCAAGAGCGTCACCGTCGGCAGGATCGCAATCGACAGGGCATAGCGATAGATGATCAGGTTGTCGGGCAGGCCGAAGGCATAGGCGGTGCGGATATGGCTTGCCTCAAGCACTTCGAGCATCGAGGCGCGCACCATCCGCGCGATATAGCCCACCCAGCCAAGCCCGACCGCCAGAGATGGCAAGATCAGATGGACAAGCTGATCGCCAAGGTCGCCGGGTTCGCCCGCACCGATGGCCGGCAGCCATTGCAAGGCGACCGCAAAGATCAACAGCGCATAGATGGCCACAACAAAGGACGGCACCGCAATCACCGCGACCGAAACCACCCCCACGATCCGGTCAACCCAGCTCCCGCGCTTGACCGCCGCCCAGCACCCAAGCGGAATACCCAAAGCCACCGACCAGGTAATACCCCCGGCGACGAGCGCCAGGGTATAGGGCAATTGTTCCGACACAACAGTCAGGACCGGGCGTTCCGACAGCACTTCGGTGCCCAGATCGCCCATCCATGCTCTGGAATAAAAATTCCAGAACTGTACCCAGACGGGCTGATCAAGCCCCATGCGCTCGCGCAGCGTCGCTTTCATCGCCTCGGTTGCGCGCGGCCCCAGCGCCACCGAGGCCGGATCGCCGGGGATCAGGTAAATCATCGAGAACAACAGCAGCATCGCCACCGACACGATGACCACCGCCAGTCCGAGCCGCTTTACGGCATAGTCGAGCATCATCCCTCCCTGGGCCAGAGGCGGGGCGGTTGGCATAACCGCCCCCAATGGTCAGGTTCAGGCAGGCTTGAAATCCGGCAGCATCGATTCGCCGTTGGGTTTCAGACCCGGATTAACCGTATCCCGGTGAAGTACACCGGTCACTTCATGGGTCAGGAACACATAGCAGCCGCTTTCATCCATCAGATCCTGCATGGCGCGGTAAATCTCGTCGCGCTTGGCCGGATCGCTTTCGACCAACCCCTGGGCATGAAGGTCGGCATATTCCTGGCTGTTGAAACGTTCCCAGTTCCACACGCCAATCTGTTCGGGCGTGAACCAGACTGTCGCCCAGCTTGGGTCCGGTTGCATGGAAAACCGGCCGAGGATCAGTTGCAGCTTGTTCCAGTAATCGCCTTCCTTGGCACCCAGCGTCCAGAATGTGCCGCTGTCGTTTTGCTTGATCTCGCAGGTGATCCCCACATCGGCAAGGTTCGCCTGAATGACCTGCGCGGCGGCCAGCCGTTCGGACTGGTTGAGGATGTCCAGCGTTACCGTCAGGTTGGTCGCCCCCTCCGCCGCCAGAATTTCGCGGGCCTTGTCAGGATCATAGTCATAAAGCACCGCCTCGCGATGACCCGGAAGACCCGGCGCGATGATGCCGGTCGAGGTGGCCGCGGCCCCGTAATACGCGGCCTCTACCACCGTTTCCCGATCAATCGCATGTTGAACGGCACGGCGGATTTTGGGGTTGTCGAAGGGTGGTGCATCCTGATTGATCCCCATCCAGACATAGGCGAGCGAAGGTTTTTCCAGCATCACGCCCCCCACAGGCGGATTTTCCTTCAGGCGTGAAATCGACGATACCGCCGTCCATGTATGGTCAAGATCACCGGCCTCAAATCCGATTTCGGCGGCAGACGGGTCTTCGATCGGAAAGATGTGGATTTCCTCATAGCCGCCCGGCTCATAGGCCCAGTCCGGGTTGCGCTTGAGAATGGTGCGCTGTTTTGGCGTCCATTCCGTCATGATGTAGGGGCCGGACTGCGCCACGGCCTTGGTGCCAAGCTTGCCGCCTTCCTGCTCGACCGCCGCCTTCGACAGGATGCAGCAGGTGGCCGTCGGCAAGGTCGTCGACCACAGCGGGACAAACTTGTTTTTCAGATGGATGATGCCCGAAAGCGTATCCTTGACCTCGACCTCTTTCAGCGCGTCCCAATCGCCCGCATAGGGGCTTTCATTGGCCGGATCGGCAACGCGTTCGATCGAGAACTTCACGTCTTCGGCCGTCATCTGGCCAAAGCCGTCGGTAAACCCGATCTTGTCCCGCAGTTTGAAGGCGATGGTCAGTTCATCAAGCTGTTCGAGCGTTTCGACCGCAACAGGCCGCCATTCCCATTCGTCGCCGCTTTTGTAATTCGCCAGACCGGCGAAGATTGCCGTCATGATGTCCCCTTCGGGCGTTGACAGCCGAAACGAGGGGTCAAGTATCTGAATATCGCTATAGGATCTGATCTTGAGGATTTTACCATCTTGCGACCAAGCCATGCGCGGCGATAGCGTGCTGGCGGCACCAAACGCGCCTGCGGATGCAAGCAGCGAACGGCGGGTCAATCCGAACTGTGTTCCATGTGGCATCGTGGGTCTCCCTGTTTATTGGTACGGTAGTGATTTTATTGATTTCTCCGACTCAGGCATCTCTGACCATCATGCCCGCCAAGGAACGGTCATGTCCACCTGTGCCTTCAGCCATGGCGTTGGCGACAGGCCTATGACATAGCGACGCCAGTCGGGAAACAACTGGACGTCAAAAGCGGTTTGATCGAGAAACGCGCGAAAGTTGATGGTGCCCTGAGGGGCGGCATATCATGGCGGTGTCGAGTCGCGGTCAATTCTCTGCTGAGAAAAGGATCTGCCACACGCCAGAGACTACCATCCCCCAAAGGCGTCAATCTGGCATTCTGATGCATGTTCATTCGATCCCTCCGAACAAGGTTGGTGCTTGGT
>JBATDH010000430.1:0-3843 GCA_049663365.1 Albidovulum sp.
TGGTCGTGGGCGTGCCATAGACATTGCAGCAATCGTGCTGGCCAACGGCACCGCCATCAGCGTATTGAAAGGTTGGGGAACCGCGCAACACGGTAAGATGCTTCGCGCCGCCCGCAAATCCGCCTGCGGGCCTTTCAACACGGTTCTTGGGCCCGGATCGGACCAGCATCACCGCGATCATTTCCACCTTGATACGGCGCGCGGCCGCGGGCCGTATTGCCGATAGACAGTGCATCGGTCAAATATTGTCCCCGTTTCAAAACTGCGGGGCGGGGCCCAGGGGAAAGGGGCCAAGACTGACCCGCCCCTTGGCAAAGACGATCGGCAGTTCCAGAACGTCGGCATCGCCGGATGCCAGCGCCAACTGCGCCAGTGCCGTTTCGACTGTCACGGCATACTCAGCGCGCAGCAGGCCCAGACCGATGGCCGCCGCAAGAACGTCGCGCCAATGCGTGATACGCAGCGCGATGCGCCCTTCCGGCTGACCAGCGGCATTGATCGTAAGCGTCCCATCGCCTCGCAGCCGCGCCTTGCCCCAGTCAAGCTCCAGCGCCCGGATATCCGCCGCCCGGATTCGCAGATTGTTTTGCGGCCAGAACCGGTTGATGGGGACGTCAAGGTTCAGTACGGCGTCAAGTCTGACCCGGTCAATAACCGTGGGAATCGGCCCGGCAGTTGCCATCAGATCGGCAGGGTTTCCCGACAGATCGACGCCCAAGACCTCAAGCCCGATCTCTTGCGCATTTTCGGCGGTCTTGTCACGCCGGATCGCCAGCCGCACGACGGAAAGGTTTGCCTGCCAACCCATATCCGACCCGATGCCGACCGCTTCGGCGACCATCTGCGCATGATCCAGTGGTAGGTCTGTACCAATGCCCAAAACGACGCTGGCGCGCGCATCATCTGACGAGATGTCCAGCGTTTCTGTGCCAAGCGTTACCGTTTGCGCAGAGGGAAAGACGGCAATGATGTGATTGGGCTTATAGGACAGGGCATATAACTGTAGAAAAGGAGCCTGCCAGCGGACAAGGCCATCGGCGCTTTGCAGTGAAGGTGTCTCGACGTGCAGGTCAAAGCGTGACGGAAAGCCCGAAATCCCGACTTCGCCAAAATCGCCGCGCCCCTCGGCCTTCAAATCAATGAGCGCGGCTTTGGTACCGGTCAGAACCGCGCGCGAACTGACGACCCAGTATCCGCCATAGAAAACCGCAACTACGGCTATCAGCCAAAGCATCAAACGCATCGCATTGGGGCCTTTCCTGTTGCGCCACGATGATGTTTATAGACCCTTCAAGGCAGGAACCAGCGGGTGACGGATGAATTCTCTGTGGGTCTTTGGCTATGGCTCGCTTCTGTGGGAACCGGGATTTGCCTATCAGGAACGCGTGCAGGCGCGGCTGTCGGGCTGGCACCGGTCGTTCTGCATGCGCTCCATTCATCATCGCGGCACTGTTGATCGTCCCGGACTGGTACTGGCGCTCGACAAAGCCGAGCAAGGCCATTGCGACGGCGTGGCCTTTGCTGTGGCCCCCGCTGATCGGGACCAAACCCTGATCTACCTGCGCGAGCGTGAACTGGTTTCCTCGGCCTATCTGGAAAAAATTCTGCCCATATCTTTGACGGACGGACGAACCGTTGAAGCTGTGTCTTATGTGATTGACCCCGACCATGTGCAGTATTGCGGTGGGCTTGGTCTGGCCGAACAGGCCGCGATCATCGCCCAAGCGGTCGGCGGTCGCGGCCCGAACACCGAGTATCTTTGGAACACTGCGGCACATCTTGCCGAACTCGGCATCGCCGATCCCGACCTGGACTGGTTGGCAGACAGGGTTCGGGCAGCTATTTCGGCCACGCGAGGCGATTAATCCGGGCAAAGCCCGCAACCAGAGGGCAATACGGCTTGGCACCGACAAAAGTAATGCATATTGTGCCTGCAATGAAAAACAAGGACAGGGGTAGCGATCCAGATGGACAAACCCGTGCGCGAGGCTGAGCCGTTCTTTTCCCGACCTGTGCGACAGATAGCTATGATGCTGCTGGTCGTCGTACTTGTCGTGGCGGGGGCCAATTTCGCCTATGGGCGCATTTTCGCGATTTTCGTTGCCAATCCCTATCTGAACGGGTTCATCCTGGGGGTCTTTATCCTTGGGGTGCTGACCTGTTTCTGGCAGGTCGCGCAACTGGTCAGCTCGGTTGTCTGGATCGAAGGTTTTGCCGCCCATCGCCCAGGTCATGAAATCACGATCGCCCCGCGAATGCTGGCCCCACTGGCCGCACTTCTCCGTTCGCGCGGCAAGCATACCAGCCAGATATCCAATTCGTCGGCTCGGTCGATCCTTGAATCTGTGGCCACCCGCATCGACGAGGCGCGCGATATTACGCGTTATCTCACCAACCTATTGATTTTTTTGGGGCTTTTGGGAACTTTCTACGGCCTTGCGACAACTGTTCCTGCCGTGGTCGATACCATCCGCGCGCTGGCACCGCAAGAAGGCGAAAGCAGTATGCAAGTGTTCGACAAGCTGATGAGCGGGCTGGAGGCCCAGCTTGGCGGCATGGGCACAGCCTTTTCCTCGTCACTTCTGGGTCTTGCCGGATCGCTCGTGGTGGGGATGCTGGAACTTTTTGCCAGCCACGGCCAGAACCGCTTTTACCGCGAGCTTGAAGAATGGATGACCTCGTTCACCCGGCTCAGCTTCGCCGGTGAAGGGGGCGAGGGCAGTGCCGATCAGCATGTGATCCTCAAGGGCATGGATCACATGGCCGATCAAGTGTCGATCCTGCAATCGATCCTTGTGCAATCCACCGCCGAACGTGATTCAATCAACGAAACGCTGGAAGGCGTGGCCGCTGCCGTTGAGAGTCTTTCCAATGAACTGTCCGCCGAGGCAGGCTCGGCGGCCACGCTCAAACGGATTGCCGAGGGGCAGGAACAAATGCTTGCTGTTCTTGCCGCCAAATCTGCGGCCGAAAGCCAAGGCCCGACCCATGTCGAGGGTGTCGATGCCGAAAGCCGGATGCGGCTGCGATCCATTGATGTGCAGCTCTTGCGGCTGCTGGAAGAGGTCGCAGCGGGCCGACAGGAAAGCATTGCCGATCTGCGCGGCGATCTGGCGGAACTGACCCGCACGGTACGGACCCTGGCTCGCATAGATCCGGCGACCGGCCCGGCGCGACGGGGCTAGGAATGGCACTTTCAGGCGGGCGCAACGCACAAAGGTTCTCCTCGACAATCTGGCCGGGTTTCGTTGATGCGATGACGGCGCTTTTGATGGTGCTGATGTTCGTGCTGACGATTTTCATGATCGTGCAGTTTTCCCTGCGTGAAACCATCAACACGCAGGATGTCGAACTTGATGAACTGTCCTTGCAGGTGGCGGGCCTGGCCGATGCGCTGGGTCTCGAACGCAGCCGCAGCGCCGGGCTGGAAAACGATGTGTCGGGGCTGAATGCCGATCTGGCCGCCGCGCGGTCCAAGGCCGATCAACAATCATCGCTGATAGCCACGCTGACCACGCAGATCGAAGGGCAGACCCGGAAATTGTCCGCTGCCGACGCCAAGATTACCGACTTTGAAGCTCAGGTGGCGACATTGCTCAGCGAACGTGACACGGCGCGGGTCGAAGCCGCGGACCTGACCAAAACCCGCGATGAGCTTTTGACTGCGCAAGAGGCGCTTAACCTCGCGGTGGCGCAGGCGCGACAGGAAATCGATGCGCAGGCTGAAGCGGCCCGTCTTGCCGCTGCCCGACGCGAAGCGCTTGAGGCGATGACCGCAGAGCTGCGCGCCGAAAGGGATGCCACGGCGCAAAACCTGTCCGATGCCGAAGCGGCCCGGTTGAC
>JBATDH010000431.1:0-1521 GCA_049663365.1 Albidovulum sp.
CCCCCACATCGCGCAGGCCAAGGTTAAGCCCCTGCCCGGCGATGGGGTGCACCCCATGCGCGGCATCGCCGACCAGCGCCAGCCGCGGGGCCACATAACTGTCGGCCAGGGTCAGGCTTAGCGGATAGCTGAACCGCGCGCCTTCCAGCCTGATTTCGCCCAGAAAATCGCCGAATCGCGGGCGCAACACGTCCAGAAACGCCGCATCCTCCAGCGCCGCGATGGTGCGGGCGTTGGCTTCGGTCTCGCTCCAGACAATCGACGACCGGTTGCCTTGCAGCGGCAGGATCGCCAAGGGCCCCGAGGGCATGAAAAACTGATAGGCGGTGCCGTGATGGGGGCGTTCATGGGCGACCGCGCAGACCAGCGCCGTCTGCCCGTAGCCCCAACCGGTGCGGCTGATGCCCGCCCGTTCGGCGGTTCCCGACTGGCGGCCATCGCACCCGGCCAGAACCCGCCCCCTCACCTGCCGCCCATCCGCTAACGTCGCGACAATCCCCGTCGCCGCTACTTCCTGCGCGACCACGGTGGTACCGGAAATCAGCGTGATCCCCGGCGCGTCCGCCATCGCCGCCAGAAAAGCCGCGTAAAGATGCCGGTCCTCCAGCATGAAGCCCATCGGGCCTTCCTCGATCTCGGCCGACTGGAAATGCAGGAAACCGGCGGCAGAGCCTTCGCCGGGGCGGCCATCGCTGGCCTTGATCTCAAGGATCGGTTGCACCTGACCGGCAACCCGGTCCCAGACGCCAATCGCCGCCAACAGCCGTTTCGATCCGATCGCCAGCGCATAGGCGCGCCCGTCAAACGCCGCCTCGGCCCGCGCCCGCGCCGGTTGCGCATCAATCACCGTCACCCGCAACCCGGCACCCGCCAGTGCCAGCGCCAAGGCAGGGCCGTTCAGCCCGCCGCCGGTAATGATCACATCAGCATCCTGTTCCATGCCTGCCAGTATTCGCTTTTGCGCCCGCTTGTCCATGCGCCGCGATGCCGCTACCGTCACTGGCAAAATCCGGGGGGCGATCATGACGGACTGGCGAAGCAAAAGCGCGGGCGATCTGGGGCGGGCGATTGGCCGGGGCGACATTGATCCGGTCGATCTGACCGAAACCTATCTCGCCGCGATCAGCGCCCATGACAGCCGCGACCGCATCTATGCCCGCCTCACCGAATCCCGTGCCCGGTCTGAGGCCAAGGCCGCCGCCGACCGCGCCAAGGCCGGGATGCGCCGCTCTCCGCTCGACGGGGTGCCGATCTCGTGGAAAGACCTCTTTGACAGCGCGGGCGTGGCCACCGAATCCGGCACAAGGCTGCTCAAGGGCCGCACCCCCACCGCCGATGCCGAAGTGCTGCGCAACGCCACCGCCCAGGGGCTGGTCTGCCTCGGCAAGACCCATATGACCGAACTCGCGTTTTCCGGTCTCGGGCTCAACCCGGTAACCGCCACCCCGCCCAATATCAACGATCCCGCGCTGGTGCCCGGCGGGTCATCTTCAGGGGCCGCCACCTCGGTCGCCTTCGGGC
>JBATDH010000432.1:0-19887 GCA_049663365.1 Albidovulum sp.
GGCGAGAGGCGGGCAGAGGGCCGGAGCGGCAGCACCAGCGTCAGCGGGCCGGGCCAGAAGGCCGAGGCCACGCGTTCGGCCAGATCGTTGAAAACCGCGATTTCGCGCGCCGCCTCCTGATCGGGCAGATGCACGATCAGGGGATTGAACCGGGGTCGCCCCTTGGCGTCGAATATCCGTGCTACGGCCATGTCAGAGCGCGCGTCGCCGCCCAGCCCATAAACCGTTTCCGTTGGAAAAGCGACAAGTTCACCTGCCGCCAAAAGGCGGGCGGCGGTGGCGAGCCCTTCGGGCGTCGGGGCGAGAGTTTCGGTCAATTTCTTTCCCTTTAGGGGTCGTGACGCAGCGTCCCTGTTGTGGCAAAGGTCAATGACGACAATCATGGCTTTCCAATGAAAGTGACATACGCGCCCTCGCCCCGGTTGCCAAGGTGCCCACCAACGGAGATACCCATGCCCTTTCGCGCTCCGGTCCGCGACATCCGTTTCATCCTCGACAAGGTCGTGCCACTTGCCCCGGTTGCGGCGACGGAACGTTTTGCCGAGACGACGCCCGATCTGGTGCAGGCGGTGCTGACCGAGGCGGCGAAGCTGTGTGACGAGGTTCTGGCCCCGGTGCAGCGCGCAGGCGATCTTCACCCTGCGCGGCTTGAAAACGGGGTGGTGCGTACGTCGCCCGGCTTTGCCGAGGCTTACCGCGCCATCGCCGATGGTGGCTGGGTCGCGGTATCGGCGCCGCCGGAATATGGAGGAATGGGGCTGCCGCAGGCGATCAATATGGCGATCAACGAGATGATGTCGGGGGCTTGTCTGGCCTTGCAGTTGAACCCCTTGTTGACCCAAGGCCAGATCGAGGCGCTGGAGCATCATGCAAGCGAAGACATCCGCGCGCTTTATCTGCCCAAGCTGATTTCCGGCGACTGGTCGGGCACGATGAACCTGACCGAGCCGCAGGCGGGCAGTGATGTGGGCGCGCTGACAACGCAGGCGCGGGGGAATGGCGATGGCACCTATGCGGTCACGGGCCAGAAGATTTTCATCAGTTGGGGTGACAGTGATATCACCGGAAACATCTGTCATCTGGTTCTGGCGCGGCTGCCGGGGGCGGCGGCAGGCACCAAAGGCATCAGCCTGTTTCTGGTGCCGAAGTATCTGCCGGATGCGGCGGGTGAGGCTGGCATCGCCAATACGCTCAAGGTCGTCAGTCTGGAACACAAGATGGGCCTGCATGGCTCGCCCACCTGTGTCATGGCCTTTGAAGGCGCGACCGGCTGGCTGATCGGCGAGGAAGGCAAGGGTATGGCCACCATGTTCACCATGATGAACAACGCCCGCCTTGGCGTGGCGATGGAAGGCATCGGTGTGGCAGAGGCGGCCTGTCAAGCAGCCGTCGAATATGCTGCCGACCGCAAGCAGATGGGGCCGATCATTGATCATGCTGATGTGCGCCGGATGCTGGCCACGATGCGGGCCGAGGTGTTTGCTGCCCGTTCCATAGCGCTGGCCTGCGCCGTGGCCACCGATATGGCTCGCGCCACCAGCGAGGCGGAGTGGCAGGCACGGGCGGCGTTTCTGACACCGATCGCCAAATCCAGCGGCACCGATACCGGGATTTCCGTCGCGGACATGGCGGTGCAGGTGCATGGCGGCATGGGCTACATCGAGGAAACCGGGGTGGCGCAGTTTTTCCGCGATGTGCGGGTGACGGCGATCTATGAGGGCACCAACGGTATTCAGGCGATGGATCTTGTGGGGCGCAAGTTGGCCGATGGCGGCGAGGCGGCATTCCGGCTGCTCGAAGAGATAGAGGCCGATGCCGAGGCGGCGCGCGCCGTGCAGCCCGATCTGGCCGAGGATGTCTGGGCCGCGGCCGAAACACTACGCGAGACCGTCGAATGGCTGGTGGGGCAGGAGATGCCCGACCGGTTTGCCGGGGCCGTGCCGTTCCAGCGCGTCTTTGCGCGCGTGTTGGGGGCGCATTTTCACCTGCGTGCGGCGGTGGCGGGGGGAGGCGAAGCCGCGCGGGCCGCATTGGCGCGCGTCTATATCCGCCGGTTGCTGCCCCAGGTCCAGGGGCTATTGGGCGAGGTGCGCGCAGGCGCAGACGGATTGTTCGCGCTGTCTGCCGATGATCTGGTATCGTGATGGATATTCCGGCAGAGCGCGGGCAGATCGACGGGATCCGCTATCCTTTCGCGGAAGCGCCCGCTTTGGGCATGGCCACAGAGGTTGCGCCGGGTGTCTTGTGGCTGCGCTTGCCGCTGCCGATGGCTCTGGATCATGTCAACGTCTATGCACTGGATGACAGCGACGGCTGGACGGTAATCGATACCGGCTTTGACAGCCGCAAATCGCGGGCGATCTGGCAGACGGCGCTGGCCGGGCCACTGGCGGGCAAACCCGTGCGCCGGGTGGTGGTCACGCATTATCACCCCGACCATATCGGCCTTGCCGGGTGGTTTCAGGCGATGGGGGCAGAGCTTGTCACCACCCGCATCTCGTGGCTTTTTGCGCGGATGCTGGTGCTGGACGAACAGCCGGTGCCGGTTGCGGAAACGCTGACCTTCTGGCGCGCGGCAGGGATGGAACCGGCGCTATTGGCCAAGCGCGCCGCAGAACGGCCCTTCAACTTTGCCGACGTGGTGGCGCCATTGCCGCTGGGCTATACGCGCATTGCCGAAGGTGCAACGATCCGAATGGGCGGTCGCGACTGGCGGGTGCGCATCGGCCACGGCCATGCGCCGGAACACGCCACGTTCTGGAGCCTTGATGACAACCTCATCCTCGGTGGCGATCAGCTCTTGCCGTCGATTTCGGCCAATATCGGGGTCTACGCGACCGAACCGGATGCCGATCCCTTGGGCGAATGGCTGACAAGCTGCGCGGGCTTTCAACCCTTGGCTGACGCAGGGCAACTGGTCCTGCCGGGGCATAAGCTGCCCTTTACCGGGCTGCCGTTGCGGCTGGAACAGATGATCGGCAACCATGTCGGGGCATTGACCCGGCTCGAAACCCATCTGAATGAGCCGCGTACGGCGGCGGAATGCTTTTTGCCGTTATTCAAACGACACATTACCGAGAGCGAATATGGTTTGGCCCTTGTGGAAGCGGTCGCGCACCTTAATCATTTGTTGCGCGCGGGCCGGGTGGTGCGCGACATGCGGCAAGACGGAGCGTGGCTGTGGCAGAGCGTCAGATAACCGACCAGATACAAACCTCGGCTGAGGCGCATGAGGCGACGGCCATTCCTTGCGCCGGTGTTGTCCATACCGGCAAGAACCCCCCGAAAACCGCCGAAATGGAGCCTTTGCCCGAAGGAATGTCCGCCGAAGAGATCGAGGCCAAAAGCCCCGCACAATGGGCCTATGAGCGGCTCATTCTCTATATCAAGAATTTTGAGAGCCAGCTCGACAATGAACACGAAGTGGCGATGGGCTTCACCGGCGGCGATGCGGGGGTGCTGCGGATCGAGGGGATGGGCTATTTTGACCCCGATATTGTCACCTTTTACGGCATGGACGATACCGAGACCCGCACCCAACTGATCCAGCATGTCAGTCAGCTTAACGTCATGCTGCGGGCGATGCCCAAGGCGGTCGAACAGGAAGAACCCCGGCGCATCGGGTTTCATCTCGTTGCTGATCTGAAGCGCAAGTGATCGTTGCGTCATTTTACACCCCGGCGACAGGTGACAGCCGCGCGTGAATCAGCTATGCGGGGCACAAACCCGGTTGCAGGAGCGAAAAATGGCCGACCACAAGCATGGCAGCATGTCCATCAAGACCCACGAAAAAACTTTTGCCGGGTTCGTCCGGATGGCGGCCTGGGCTGCTGGCATCGTAATCGCAGTCCTGATTTTCATGGCGCTGGTCAACGCCTGATACCCGAACATTTCCAAGCCTAGGATGCAGTAGATGCGCAGATTTTTGCTATGTCTATGTCTGCCGTTGTTGCTGGCTGCCTGCGGGGCCGAGTCCGTCTGGGCACCTGATGAGGCCGTGGCGCGCGCGCGGTTTGTTTCGGGCGAACCGCCGTCGATCACGCTGTTCACCGTTGTGCGCAAAAACGGCGGCGAAGGGGCGCATTCCGGTTTGATGATCAATGCCAGCCAGCGGGTCATGTTCGATCCGGCGGGCACCTGGCATCACCCGTCGGTGCCGGAACGCAACGACCTGCATTACGGCATCACCGAGCAGATGCGCAAATTCTACATCGACTACCACGCCCGCGAAACCTTTGACGTTATCGAATACCGCCTGCCGGTCAGCGCCGAAGTCGCGGAAATGGCGCTTCATCGCGCCGAAACCTACGGTGCTGTCAACAAGGCCTTTTGCGGCAGTTCCGTCAGTGATATTCTGCATGGGATTCCGGGCTTTGAAACAATCCCCCGGACGTTTTTTCCCAACAAGATCATGCGCGCCTTCGCCAAGTTGCCGGGCGTGACGACCAAAGTTCATGTCGATGGTGACCCGGACAATAACTCCGGGGTTCTTTTGGTGCAAAAGGCCGCGCCGGTATACCAGTAGCGGAGATCAAACCATCTCAGTCGAAAATTCCCGTCACCCGCCCCAGTAACATGAAGGCGCGCGCGGTGCGCGTTTCGGCAAGATCGGCGATTTCGGAATCGGTGGCGTTCTTTTCGAACTCGGCAAATGTCTTGTCGAACTGACGCAGGAAATGGTGCGCCGCATCGCGGAAAATTGCGTCCTTGCGCATACGACCAGCGGTCAGCGCCAGGCTGGACCGGTCGCGCACCCCGCCAAGCGCCGCGATAGTGCGACCGCGTTCGCCCTGCGCGAAACGACGCCATATTTCTGGGCGCGACCGGTCGGGTTTCAGGTCATCCATATAGATGCCGTCCTGGCTGAGCAGGGTCAGGGTATCTTGCGAGGCATGGATGAGCTTGGCCATTGCGCGGTCGTCAAGTGCGCGGCGAAGGGCGCGGAAACCGTCTTTGTCCGTTGCGTTGTCGGGAAAATTCATCGCCTTGATGAAGTCATTGACGGAAATCGGCTCTGCCAGCGCTTCTGCCGGGGTGCCCAATGCCAAGGCGGGTTGTTCTTCGGCAGCGCCACTGTCCCGCGGCGCGGTAAGCGCCGCCTTGCGGTCGGCAGAGGGCTGCGTCGCGCTGGCATCGCGGCGCGATGTGAAAGTGACAATCGCCGATTCTGCCAATTTGGTTGATGCGGCGATTTCGTCAAGTTTGCTTTCCACCGAAGGTCGGACAATGCCCGCTTGGGCCTGCATCACATAGGCCTGACGCATCGCGTCAATGGTTGCCTGTAGCCGCTGAGCTTCGGCGCGCATGGTCCGGGCCGTCCGTGCGGTCAGAGCGGCCATCCAGATCAGTGCCACCGGGACGATGATGGCCACCAGAACCATGACATTTCCGGCTATCCCGGCGCCGTTGCCAGACGTGTCGGAAAAGGCAAAGAACCCGCCGACCATCACCAGCCAGATGCCGGATACAACAAAGGCGATGATTTCCGGCGCGGCGAGTCGGGGGGCGTTGTCGGCGCGCGAATAGATGCCGAAATCGGCTATCTTTTCGGTTCCGGGTTCTGGTATCTGGTCTGGCATGTTCGTCCCTGGGGCGCTGGGGTCAGACGTAGCGGATGCTCAGGATTTCATAGTTCTTTTCACCGCCTGGTGTACGCACTTCGACGCTATCGCCTTCGTCCTTGCCGATCAGGGCGCGGGCCAGTGGCGAGCGGATATTCAACAACCCGCGCTCAATATCGGCTTCATGTTCGCCGACGATCTGATAGGTTTTTTCCTCGTCCGTGTCTTCGTCAACCATCTGGACGGTGGCGCCGAATTTGACGGCCCCCGACAGACGCGACGTATCAATGACATCGGCGCGCGACAGAACCGCCTCCAGCTCCTTGACGCGGCCTTCGATAAAGCTCTGCTTTTCGCGGGCGGCATGGTATTCGGCGTTTTCCGACAGATCGCCATGTTCGCGCGCCTCGGCAATGGCCCTGATGACGGCGGGGCGTTCCACCGACTTCAATTGTTTCAGTTCGCCATCTAGCGCGGAATGTCCCGCGCGAGTCATCGGTATCTTTTCCATATTCGCCTGTCGATTGCCCTGAAAGGAAGTGGCCGGGTTAGTGAGGCAACACATAGCTGTAAACCCGTCATTGGGCGGGAAAGTCAATAGGCGCAAGGTTTGATCGCGAATGGCACGCGGAAAAACGTCGTTGGGGCGCTTCGGTTCTGCATTCGGCAGGTTTTCGGGGATTAATGCGCCTGTCGTGTCGTGAGAACGCAATAACCTGGCGCGATAAGATTGCCTGATCGGATCGGGTAAGCTAACGATCTTGCGCAAAGACAGGCAACTAGGTGCAGGACGAAGGGGATCGACAATGACCGACACAACACGTGAATCGATGGAATATGACGTGGTCATCGTCGGTGCGGGGCCTGCGGGCCTGTCGGCAGCGATCCGGCTGAAGCAACTGGACGCCGATCTGAATGTCGTGGTGCTGGAAAAAGGTTCCGAGGTTGGCGCGCATATCTTGTCGGGCGCGGTTCTTGACCCCTGCGGGCTTGACGCGTTGCTGCCCGAGTGGCGCAATATGGGTGCGCCGATCAAGACCGAGGTGAAGAAAGACAATTTCTACATTCTGGGCCCGGCCGGGCAGATCCGGATCCCGAACTGGCCGATGCCGCCATTGATGTCGAACCACGGCAAATACATCGTCTCGATGGGCAATGTCTGTCGCTGGATGGCCGAAAAGGCCGAGGCGCTGGGGGTCGAGATTTTCCCCGGTATGGCCGCGTCTGACCTGGTTTATGGCGATGGGGGCGAGGTCAGGGGCGTTGTTGCGGGCGAATTTGGCAAGAACCCGGACGGAACAATCGGCGACGGCTATGAGCCGGGGATGGAGTTGCTTGGCAAATACGTCTTTCTTTCGGAAGGCGTGCGCGGATCGCTGGCCAAGGAAGTGATGGCCAAATACAATCTGTCAGAAGGCCATGACCCGCAGAAATTCGGCCTTGGCATGAAAGAGATTTGGGAGATTGATCCCGCCAAGCATCGGATCGGCACCGTCACCCATACGATGGGCTGGCCGCTGGGCAAGAATGCCGGGGGTGGGTCATTCATTTATCATCTTGAAAACAATCAGGTCTATGTCGGGTTCGTGGTTCACCTGAACTACAAGAACCCGCATCTTTATCCCTATATGGAATTCCAGCGTTTCAAGCATCACCCGATGGTGGCTGACCTGCTGAAAGGCGGAAAACGGGTGGCTTATGGCGCGCGGGCGATTTCCGAGGGGGGATGGCAGTCGATCCCCAAGGTCGTGGCACCGGGTGTGGCGCTTTTGGGGTGTTCGGCGGGTCTGGTCAACGTGCCCCGGATCAAGGGCAATCATAACGCCATGCTGTCGGGCAAAGCCGCAGCCGAGGCGGCATATGCGGCAATTCAAGCGGGGCGCAGCAGTGACGAATTGACGGGCTATGAGGCCGATCTGCGGTCTGGCCCCATTGCCAAAGACCTCAGGAAGGTCCGCAACGTGAAACCGATGTGGTCACGCTGGGGCATGTACCCGTCTTTGGTGTTCGGCGGGTTGGATATGTGGACCAACAATCTGTTCGGCCTGTCGTTTTTCGGGACGCTGAAACATGGCAAGACCGATGCGGCGGCGACCGGACTGGCGGCGGACTACCCCAGGATCGACTATCCGCGACCCGATGGGGTTCTGTCCTTTGACCGGCTGACCAATGTCAGCTTTTCGGCCACGAACCACGAAGAAAGCCAGCCTTGCCATCTGCATCTGAAAGATGCGTCGGTGCCGATTTCGGTCAACCTGCCGAAATACGATGAACCGGCGCAGCGCTATTGCCCGGCAGGCGTCTATGAGGTGTTGCAAGAGGAAAGTGGTCCTCGGTTCCAGATCAACTTTCAGAACTGCGTCCATTGCAAAACCTGCGACATCAAGGATCCGAGCCAGAACATCAACTGGACCACGCCGCAGGGGGGCGATGGCCCGAATTACCCAAACATGTAACATTTGCGGCATGACGGCACTGGCAGGGCAGTTGGATGGTCCGCCTTCCATTGCGTTGGCCGAAAGGCCGCATTAGGTTCGGTCGACGATTGCCGGAAGGATAGCCTTGTGAGCCAGCTTCGCAGTTTGCCCCTGATTTTTGCCTTCGGGCTTGGTCTGGTATCGGTCGGCTCCGCCGCCGCCCTAGACGGGTTGGCGGGCCCCTATCTTGCCGGTCGGTTGGCAAGCCAGCAATCCGACTATGTCACGGCGGCGGAATTTTTCAGCCGGGCATTGATCGCCGACCCGACTAACCAATCTGTCCTTGAAGATGCCATCATTTCCCAGATCGGGCTTGGTGCGGTCGACAAGGCCATCACCATTGCCAATACGCTCGACAAGCTGGGTGCCAAAAGCCAGATCGCTGATCTGGTAGTTCTGGCCGACCTTGCACAGAAGGGCGACTATGAGGCGGCGCTTGCCGCGCTGGAAAGCGGCCGAACCGGCGGGCCGCTGGTCGATGAACTTTATGGTGCCTGGGCAAAGCTGGGCCTGGGCCAGATGTCAGAGGCGACGGCAGCCTTTGATGCCGTCAGCGCGCAAGCCGGGCTGAAGGCTTTCGGGCTTTATCACAAGGCGCTGGCCCTGGCTTCGGTCGGTGATTTTGAGGGCGCTGACCGCATTCTTTCCGGCGAGGCGGACGGACCATTGCGCGCCACCAGGCGTGGTATCATTGCCCATGCGCAAATTCTGAGCCAGTTGGAAAGAAACGATGCCGCCATCGAGTTGATCGACAAGACGGTGAACCCCGCCACTGATCCCCTGTTTGCGCAGATGCGTGCCGATCTTGTTGCTGGCAAGGTTTTGCCCTTCACCGCCGTAACCAGCGTCAAGGACGGGCTGGCCGAGGTGTTTTTCACTGTCGCCAGCGCGCTCAGCGGTGAAGCCAATGATCTCAACACGCTGGCCTATGCGCGGATGTCGGAATTCCTGCGCCCCGATCAGGCTGATACGCTTTTGCTCTGTGCAGCGATCCTGGAGGCACAGGGCCAGCATGATCTGGCCGCCCGGTCCTTTGATCGCATTTCGCCATCCGACCCGGCCTATGTGAATGCCGAATTGGGGCGGTCAGACACGTTGATCGCCGCGGACCGGGTCGACGAGGCGATAGACGCATTGAAAAAGCTGGTCGAGGTCGTCCCCGAACGTGCTGACGTATGGACGGCCCTGGGCGATGTGTTTCGCCGCCAGGAACGCTTTGGCGAGGCCGTTGCGGCCTATGATCAGGCCATCGCCACCTTTGCCGACACCCAGAACAATCAGTGGGCCGTCTATTACACGCGCGGTATCGCCAATGAACGGGAAAAGAACTGGCCCGCAGCCGAGGCTGATTTTCTGAAAGCGCTGGAACTGCGCCCGGATCAGCCGCAGGTGCTCAATTACCTGGGTTATTCCTATCTGGAAAAGAACATCAACCTGGATGAAGCCCTTTCAATGATCGAAAAGGCGGTTGCCGCCCGGCCCGATAGCGGGGCTATCGTCGATAGTCTGGGCTGGGGATTGTACCGTCTTGGCCGTTATCAGGAATCTGTTGTTCAACTGGAACAGGCGGTTGAGCTGATGCCGGTGGACCCGGTGGTCAATGACCACTTGGGCGATGTCTACTGGGCCGTCGGGCGCAAACGCGAGGCAGAGTTTCAGTGGCGTCGCGCCCTGTCCTTCGAGCCGGATACGGAAGCGGAAGCCCAGCGTATCCGCCGCAAGCTGGAGGTCGGGCTGGATGTGGTCTTGAGCGAAGAAGGGGCCAATCCCCTGTCCCTGACCAAGAATGGCAATTGAGGTCTTTGCGCCAGCAAAGATAAACTTGGCGCTGCATGTTACCGGCAGGCGGGCCGATGGGTATCACCTGCTCGACAGTCTGGTTGTTTTTGCCAGCATTGGCGACCGGGTGACAGTGACGCATTCGGACCGACTTGCATTGGAAATAACCGGACCAGAGGCGGGTGGCCTGACGGGTGGTGCCGACAATCTTGTGTTGAAAGCGGCGCGGTTTTTCGATCCGGGCTGTACGGTCAGAATCACGCTGGTGAAGAACCTTCCGGTGGCCTCGGGAATTGGGGGCGGTTCGGCGGATGCCGCAGCAACGATCAAGGCCCTTGCGGAACTTTACGACCGGCCCATTCCTGAACCTGCTGACACCGCGTGTCTGGGCGCCGACGTTCCGGCCTGCATGATGGGGCGACCGCTTCGCCTGCGCGGGGTTGGCGAAGGGCTGTCCGAAGTGCCGGGCCTGCCCGCGATCGACATTGTGTTGGTCAACCCACGGATAGGCCTCGCGACGCCGCGTGTTTTTGCGCAACTGACCTCGCGCAGTAACCCGCCGTTGGAAGGCCGGTTGCCGCAATGGGCCGACCCACAGGCATTTTGTGATTGGCTGGGTGAAACCCGCAATGATCTGCTGGCGCCCGCAACCAGACTGGTGCCAGAGATAGCGTTGGTTCTGGCCTCAATTCGTGACACCGGTTGCCTGTTCGCCGGAATGTCAGGGTCGGGGGGTACTTGTTTCGGGTTATATCCGCCCGATGGGGGCGCTGCCAAATCGGCACGGGACCGCGTTCATGCACAGCATCCGGAATGGTGGTGCCAGAACGGATCGTTTGCGTGACGCCCGAACGGGATTAACTCAGCCGGGATACGACGAAATCTGCCAGATCATTCAGCATGTTGCGCAAATCGTGTTCGGGTAAGCCCGCCAGTGCGTCCTTGGCTTTGGCCGCCCAGTCAAACGCCTCTTGCCGGGTCGCTTCCATGCTGCCATGCGCCGCCATGATTGCCAGAGCGGTGTCGAGATCGCCGTCGCGCTGATCGCCTTTTTCAATCACCCGCTGCCAGAATTTCCGCTCTTCAGGTGTCGCCAGGGCGACGGCCTTGATCACCGGCAATGTCAGCTTGCGTTCGCGGAAATCGTCGCCGGTATTCTTGCCAATGGCTGTTGAACTCCCGCCATAGTCGAGCAGATCATCGACGATCTGAAAGGCAATGCCCAAGGCGTCGCCGTAGGCGCGCAAGGCGCTGATCTGAACTTCCGGCGCACCGGCAATCACGCCACCCACCTCGGTGGCGGCGGAAAACAGGGCGGCTGTCTTGCCGCGGATCACTTTCAGGTAGACGCCTTCGTCAGTACGTAAATCCTGCGCGGCGGTCAGTTGCAGAACCTCGCCTTCGGCAATCGTGGCCGAGGCATTGGCCAGAATGTCGAGAACCCGCAGCGACCCGGTTTCAACCATCAACTGGAACGAGCGCGAAAAGAGATAATCGCCGACCAATACCGATGATTTGTTGTCCCAAAGCAGATTGGCCGTTGTACGGCCACGCCGCTGGGCACTTTCATCGACCACATCGTCATGCAGAAGTGTGGCGGTATGAATGAACTCGACCGTTGCAGCCAGATGGATATGGTGATCGCCGGTGTAGCCGCACAGACGGGCTGCGGCGAGTGTCAGCATCGGGCGCAACCGCTTGCCGCCCGCTTCGACCAGATGGGCCGTGACCTCGGGGATACGGGGCGCGTGTTCAGACGCCATGCGCGCGCGGATCAGCGCATTTACCCGCTTCAGATCACCCGAAAGATGGGCGCTCAGGCGGTCATGCGGTTTTTGCACGCTTTCATCTAAACTCATCGTGGCCCCATGCTTACTCGACAAACCTGGCGGCATGTCATTAAGTCTTGGATTATGAAAGAGCTTCTGCGCACCACAGACCCCACCGTAATCGCATTCGCGACAGCCCTTCTTGACGGGGAAGGTATAGCCACCTTTCAGATGGACGTCCATATGAGCGTACTTGAAGGGTCCATTGGCATATTGCCGCGCCGGTTGATGGTGCGTGATGCCGATCTGTTCATGGCACGGGCGGTTTTGAAAGATAACGGGCTGGACATCGATGGACTGTGAGTTCCGTCCGGACGAGTTGACCGATGACGGGTTTTTGGACGGGCGGCTAAAGATTTTGCAGCCCCGTGAGGGTTACCGCGCATCTATGGATCCGGTTCTTTTGGCAGCAGCCGTTCGCGCAAAGCCCGGCGAAAGCGTTCTGGAGCTGGGTTGCGGCGTGGGTGTGGCCAGCCTGTGTCTGGCGTCGCGGGTGTCGGAGGTAAAAATTTCCGGGGTGGAGATGCAATCCGGATATGCGACGCTGGCGCGACAAAATGCCGCCCGAAATGGCTTTGTTTTCGACGTGCATACCGGGGATGTTTCGGATTTGCCCGCAAGGCTTCGCGCAATGGTTTTTGACCAGGTTATTGCCAACCCTCCCTACTTTCCCGGCGGCAAGGGAACCCCCGCTGATGACGAGGGCCGCGAATTCGCCCAAAGAGAATCCACCCCTCTGGCCGATTGGATTGCCACCGGGTTGCGACGGCTTCGACCGGGGGGCTGGCTGACCATGATTCAAGCTGCGGACAGATTGCCTGACCTTCTGGTGAACTTAGGTCAAGGTGTTGGCAATATTGGTATTTTACCGATTTCTTCGCGCGTTGGGCGCCCGGCGGGACGGGTTATCCTGCGGGTGCGAAAGGACGGGCGGACCCCGCTTTCTCTGGCCGCACCCCTGATCTTGCATGATGGACCCCGCCACATCCAGGACGGCGATGATCTGTCCGCGCTTGCCCGTGCGGTATTGCGCGACGGGGCCGCAATCACATTTTGACGGTTACAGCGTAAATTCCCAGCGCGCCTGTCTTGGTTTGTCTTCAATCTGATTCAGATTTAAGACAAACCGCTTAATTCATCAGCATACATTCGCCTGATATGGTTCAAGGAAAGGCTGGTCACGGTTCTGCGTGACACGACTCAGGATTTATGATCGAATTGGGATATGGTTCACAGGATAGGAGACACTGATGTCGATGGGTTCACACCTGCAGGAACTTCGTAAAAAGCACCAACATCTTTCAGAAGCGGTTGAGGAGGCTCAGCGCAGCCCCGGCACCGATGACCTGGCGATTGCCAGCATGAAAAAACAGAAATTGCGTATCAAGGAAGAGATTGCCCGGCTGACCGATAGCTGACATCTGCGGCAGAGACAGCAATGTCCTTTGGCAATCAGCCCTGAAAAAGACCGACCCCAAAAGCATGGGGTCGGTTTTTTGTTGGCTGGTTGCATCCGGTTTGAATTTGCGCGTAGGTAAAGTCGAAACGCTCTAGCCGAAAAACTGCGCGCCGTTGGCCGAGATTGTCGAGCCGTTGATAAAGCCCGCATCATCCGAGACCAGAAAGGCCACGCAGCGGGCGATTTCTTCGGGTTCACCAAGGCGACCGGCGGGAATCTGAGCGATAATGCTTTCGCGAACCTTTTCCGGGACCGCCATGACCATTTCCGTGGCGATATAACCGGGGCAGACGGCATTGGCGGTAATCCCCGCCCGCGCGCCTTCCTGGGCCAGTGACCGGACAATTCCGATGTCACCCGCTTTGGTGGCGGCATAGTTCACCTGGGCAAACTGACCCTTCTGACCGTTCACCGAACTGATCACCACGACGCGCCCGAATTTGCGTTCGCGCATACCGGGCCATATGGGATGAACCGTATTAAAAACGCCGGTCAGATTGGTGTCGATGACCTGATGCCATTGTTCGGGCGACATTTTGTGGAAGGGCGCATCGCGGGTGATGCCGGCATTGGCGATCACGATGTCGATGGGGCCCAGATCAGCCTCGACCTTGGCAATGCCGGCTTTGCTGGCGTCATAGTCTGCGACATTCCACTTATAGGTCGGGATGCCGGTTTCCTTGGTGAAAGCGGCGGCGGCTTCGTCGTTGCCTGCATAGTTGGCGGCAACCTTGTGGCCTGCGGCCTTGAGCGACTTGGAAATCGCAGCACCAATGCCGCGTGTGCCACCGGTGACAAGAGCTGTTCTGGACATGTTTTCTCCTTGTGAATGAGCGTGTTTGAAATAGCGTTACCGAAACGAAAACGCGGACGCAACATTATTACGCCCGCGTTTATTTGCTTTTGCAGAAAATGCCGGGCGTCAGGCGCGTTCGAGGCACATGGCGACACCCATGCCCCCACCGATGCACAACGTGGCAAGGCCTTTTCTGGCCCCCGACCGCTGCATTTCGAACAAGAGCGTGTTGAGGATGCGGCAGCCCGAGGCACCGATGGGGTGGCCAATGGCGATGGCGCCGCCATTGACATTGACCTTGGCCGGATCCCAGCCCATGTCCTTATTCACGGCGCAGGCCTGGGCGGCAAAAGCCTCATTGGCTTCGATCAGATCGAGATCAGATGCCTTCCAGCCCGCTTTTTCCAGCGCCTTGCGGCTGGCATGGATCGGGCCGACACCCATGATCGACGGGTCAAGCCCAGCAGTTGCGTAAGAAGCGATGCGCGCCAGAGGTTTCAGACCGCGCTTGACCGCCTCATCCGCTGACATCAGCAGAACCGCCGCCGCGCCGTCATTGAGGCCGGACGCGTTGCCCGCCGTGACGGTGCCATCCTTGGAAAAGGCCGGGCGCAGCTTGGTCATCGATTCAAGCGTGGCACCGTGGCGGATGTATTCGTCCTGATCGACGACAATGTCGCCCTTGCGGGTCTTGACGGTAAAGGCGGTGATTTCATCCTTGAACTTGCCGGCCTTTTGCGCGGCCTCTGCCTTGTTCTGGCTGGCGACGGCGAATTCGTCCTGCGCTTCGCGGCTGATCTGCCATTTTCCGGCGACGTTTTCAGCGGTGGTGCCCATGTGATAGCCGTTGAAGGCATCCCACAGACCGTCCTTGATCATCGAATCGATGAACTTGAGGTCGCCCATTTTCTGACCGGCGCGCAGATGCGCGACATGCGGGCTGAGCGACATGCTTTCCTGGCCGCCTGCCGCGACGATGGCGGCATCGCCAAGCTGGATATGCTGGGCCGCGAGTGCCACCGTGCGCAGACCTGACCCGCAGACCTGATTGATCGACCATGCCGAGCTTTCCTGCGGGAAACCGGCATTGATATGCGCTTGCCGTGCCGGGTTCTGGCCCTGACCGGCGGTCAGAACCTGACCGAGAATGGTTTCGGAGACTTCGGATTTATCAATGCCCGCGCGGGCCACGACGGCCTCAAGTACAGTTGCACCCAGATCATGGGCGGGCGTGTTGGTGAAAGCGCCGTTGAAGCTGCCTACAGCCGTGCGGGCCGCCGAAACGATAACAACATTGGTCATGATGGATCCTCTTTCTGGCGCGAAATTTTCCGCGCGGAGACCCGGTTGTCACAAAGCCCCACGCTGCTATGCAGCATTTCCTAAGGTAAGACCGCCTAAAGCGCAACGGCCAGATTATCGCAGCCTGGATTGCAGTGCCTACGTTTTATGGTGAAACACTATCGAATTGCCGCCGACTGCATCGCCGACAGGAACTGTGCCACCTCTTGCTCGGTGTTGTAATGGCAGATCGAAACGCGCACGCAGGATGTCAGCCCCAGCGGCCTGAGGATGTTGCCGCAATAGTGATCGTCGTTGCGAATGTGGGTGCGAATGCCATGATTGCCAAGATGGGCCACCAGATCACCGGAATCCACTCCCTCAAGGGTCAATGATACCACGCCTTCGCGACCGGCATTATCGGTGCCGCCGATGACCACCACACCGTCCATTTCGGCCAGTCCGGGCAGGTTGCCGGTGCCGTGCATCATGGCGTCAATCAGGCCTCGTTCATGGTCATGGATGGCGGCTGCTGCCGCCACGATCCGGGCGCGTGGCGTCGGGTCGTTGATGAATTTGCTGCCCAGCCAGTCGAAATAGCCCACCACATCGGAAAAAGTCGCGTAGCTGCCGCTATCACGGGTGCCCAGTTCCCAATTGGTGGGGGCACCGCCGATGACGCCTTCCTTGGGGCAGGCGGTCAATCTGTCGGATGCCCAGCCGATGCCATAGCCATGGCGCGCAAATACCTTGTAGGGAGATACCGCATAGCCATCGGCCTCATAAGACGAAATGTCGATAGCGCCGTGGCTGGCATGTTGAATGCCGTCGATGATGATATAGCAATCCGGTGCGGTAGCGCGGATCGCCCGCGCCACGGCGACCACATCGACGGCTATGCCGGTAACGGGTGATGTCTGGACGATCGTGGCGACGCGCATATCGGGTGTCAGGTGGCGCTGATAGGCGGCTAGATCGACGGTGCCTGTCGCATCGTCATGGGCAACGATCACATGCGGGCGACCGGTCACCTCGGCCCAGCGGGCCATGGCGGATCGTGACGCCGGATGTTCCAGACTGCTGCCCAGCATCACGCCGCCTTTGGCCGCCCCAAGTGCTGCCGTACGCACCAACCGGAACAACACCTCGGTGCCGCTTTCGCCGACGAAAATCTGGCCGTCAGGTGCGTTGAACATCAATCGCGCATCGGCTTTACCTTTGGCAATCATGGCCATCAAGGCCTTGGACGCCGGATTGTCGCGGCCCTGATTGTCCGGAAAGCCGGCATGGGCCGCTGAGGTAGCAATGACCGATTTAAGCGTGAGCGCCCCGCCGGCATTCTCAAAGAACACCCGCGGTCCTTCAAATGGGCAAGTATCTACATGGGCGAAGCGTTCGCGGATTTCGTCCATCAGGCCGGGGATTTGGGTGATCATGGTTGGGTCCGCGTTTGAAATATTGTGAAGTATCAGCTACGCAGTCTTGCCCCGGACGGGTCAAACGGCGGTTCGGCCAGCAGGCGGGCAGTATGCGGAAGGCCAAGGATCGCCACACTCAATGTCATGCCAGGTTTTGCCACTGACGCCTTCACATAGCCAAGCGCCAATGACTTGCCAACTGAATAGCCGTAAGCGCCGGAACTGACCTGGCCGACCGGCGTGCCGTCGGGCAGGAAAATCGGCTCGCCTCCGGTGGCATCGGCGATTGTTGCATCAATTTCGATTGAAACGAGCTTGTCACGGGCCGGGTTGTCCTTGATGGCCAGCCAGGCGTCCTTGTTCAGAAACGCCTTGTCGGATTTGATCAGCCGGTCAAGCCCCACTTCCTGCGGCCAGTATTCGGGGCTGTATTCGCGCCCCCAACTGCCATAGCCTTTCTCGATCCGAAGCGATCCAAGCGCCCGGCTGCCAACAGGCCCGCCGCCTACGTCTTGGACCGCCGACAAAAGCGCCGAGTAGAGCGTCACCTGATCTGCCACGTTGCAATGCAGTTCCCATCCCAAGTCGCCGGTAAAGGACACACGGATGGCGATAACCTCGACTCCGGCCACCCGGATGCGCCCTGAACGCATGAAAGGGAAATCGGCATTGGCAAGCGACGTGTTGGTCAGCGGCTGCAGCATGTCGCGCGCCCTTGGGCCGGCGACGTTGAACCCACAGAGGGCCTCGGTCATGCTGGTAAACGTGGTGCCGCCGGGCAGGGGCAGGGCGCGGAAAAACCGCTGATGAAACCGTTCGGCCATCCCGGAGCCGACGATCAGGTAATCGTCATCATCCAGCTTCGTGACGGTGAAATCCCCGGCAATTCCGCCGCGTTTGCCAATCAGAGGCGTCAGGCAGGACCGGCCGGTTTCGGATGGCATTTTGTTGGCAAAAAGGGCGTTCAGCCAGTTTTCCGCACCTGGGCCCTTCACGGCATATTTGGCGAAGTTAGAAATATCTATGATCCCGACAGCATCGCGCAGCATCCGGACTTCACGCCCCACGGGTGACCACCAGTTCTGGCGGGTGAATCCGATGGTTTCGCTTGTGGGTTCGCCTGGGGCGGTAAACCACAAGGGATGTTCCCAGCCGTAGTTCAGGCCAAAGACCGTACCCATCTTCTGTTGCCTATCATAGGCGGGCCGGGTGCGTACGGGGCGGCCTGCCGCACGTTCTTCATAGGGGAAGTGAATCTTGAATCGGTGGGTGTATTGGTCCTTGACCCGCGCCTTGGTAAAGGCCTTGTCGGCCCAGTGCCCGAACCGGGCCATGTCCCAGGCGAACATGTCGAGCGTGGGTTCGCCCTCGACCATCCATTCGGCGGCCAGTTTGCCCATGCCGCCGCTCTGGCTGAAACCGGGGATGATGCCGTTGCAGCAGAAATAGCCGCTCAGTTCCGGCACCGGGCCGAACAGGACGGATGCATCCGGCGACCAGATCATCGGGCCATTGATCACCCGCTTGATCCCGGCCGCGCCCACGGCGGGAACCCGGTCGATGGCGCGCATCATGTTTTCTTCGATCCGCTCCAGATCATCGGCAAAAAGCTCGTGCCCGAAATCCGGCGGGGTGCCATCCTCGGCCCAGAACTTCATGTTCTTTTCATAGGCCCCGACCAGCAGGCCCTTGCCTTCCTGACGCAGGTAATATTCGCCGTCGCGGTCGGCGACTGACGGCAATCGCCGATCCATTGCGGCGATTTCGGCAATGGTCTCGGTGACGAAATACTGATGTTCGGTCGGCATCAGGGGCAAGGTCAACCCCGCCATCGCCGCCACTTCACGACCCCATAGTCCCGCTGCGTTCACCACCCAGGGTGTACGGATATCGCCCTTGTCGGTGCGCACGATCCAACTGCCGTCAGGCTGGGCTTCGGTTCCGGTAACCGGCGTGAACCGATGGATTTCGGCCCCGCGCTGGCGGGCACCAACGGCATAGGCATTGGTAACCCCCGATGGGTCGACATTGCCGCCATCGGGTTCATACATGATGCAGCGGATGCCGTCGAAATTGACCAGCGGATGCAGGCGCTCGGCCTCGGTCCGGCTTACCTCGTGAAAGTTCATGCCATAGCGCCGGGCCTTGGCCTCTTGCAGGCGCAACTGGTGTTCACGATTTTCGGTCTGTGCCAGATAAAGGCTGCCGGGCTGGAACACGCCGCAGCTTTGGCCGGTTTCCGCCTCCAGTTCCTTGTAAAGGCCCATGGTATAGTGCTGCAACCGGCTGATATTGGTGCTGTCATGAAGCCCGTGGATGTTGGCCGCCGCGTGCCATGTTGAGCCGGATGTCAGTTCGGATCGTTCCAGAAGCACGACATCTGTCCAGCCAAGCTTGGCAAGATGATACAGGATAGAGCAGCCGATTAAGCCGCCACCGATGACAACCGCCTGAGCATGGGTACGCATGAGAAATGTCCTTCTTGGGTATTCGACTTTTTTGTGGGAAACTGCTTTTGATTGGTCGGAATTTGCCTGTTCGCGGTCAGTTTCTTACGGGCACGGTACTGGCCGTTGGCCGGGGTCGCGTGACGTCCAACAAGACTGTATATCTGCCGGATCAAGTCGTGTCATAAAGGTGGACCGCAAGGTCGGCAAAGCGACTGCCCGCTGCGGTCAAGCCCAATACGGCGTCATGGATTGCGTCCGCCCTTGCCTGACCTACTATGGGGACCGAAAACTCCATATATTTCGCAACGATGTCATCTTCGGTGAACGGGCGTTCGGGCCCGCCACGTGCATGAACATCGCCCGAGGCCAGAACCCGGCCATCTGTCAGGGTGAACTCAACGTCGGCCCACCGACCGATGGGAAAACGCGCCTCGTGGCGCGGTTCTTCGATCACGACGGTCTTGGCAACGATCCCTGCGATCGACGGGTCAGACAGGCCAGCGCCCGAAATGTGTTCCAGCCCGATCCGGCCATGTGCGATCATCAGACCCACAGCGAAAGGCAGCGAATACTGGGCTTTGGAAGTGGTGTCGGGCATGGTGGGGAACAGTTGCACCGCGTTGTGAAAGCTGCGAATGCGGATTGCGGTGATCTGGTCATGGGTCAGATTGTGGTCAAGGCAGAGCTGGCGCGCCGCATCTATGGCGGCATGAGCCCAGCGACAAACCGGGTAGGGCTTCACGTATTGATGCTCGACCTGCCAAAAATGGCCCAGATCGGCCCAATGGGCGGCGGTGTCCGACGATTCAACTGTTATTGCCGGTGCGCCGGTGAAGC
>JBATDH010000433.1:0-6682 GCA_049663365.1 Albidovulum sp.
CCATGCAATTCCCGTGATCAACATGTCCAGCATGATCAGGTTTTCACCTCTTCTTCAGGCGAGGCGCGCTGGACGTCACCAATTGCCCTGTATCGAAAGAACTTGAGAATGGTGATGGTGCCAACAAAGTTGATCAGGGCGTAGAGCAGGGCAATATCCAGAAATTCGGGACGATCAGACAGAAATCCCATGATGCCGATCAGCAAAACGGTATGCGTCCCAAAAGCGTTGACCGCCAGCACCCGATCATAAAGCGTCGGACCCGCATAGAGCCGGTACAACACCAAAAGCATGGCTGCGAAAACCGCGATGGTTGCTTCGACAAACATCAGGCCGACCTCGTCCGCTCTATTGCTGTGACACGGCGGTTCATATCGGCCAGTGCCGCCCGGTCTTCCATCGAATAGGCGAGGGCATGGACGAGAAAATCGTCGCTCTCCGTTTCCACGGTGATTGTACCAGGCGTCAAGGTGATGGAGTTGGCAAAGATCACCTGAGCCAGATCGGTCTGTTGCGAATAGGGTACAGCAAAAAGATGCTGCCTTATCGGCATCTTCGGCGTAAGAATGACCTTGGTGACGGTCCAGTTCGCCTTGGCAATCTCGACCATCAACCAGAAGAAATACTTCGTGGTCGCGACCGCACCCAGTCGTTGGTCAACGCGATCTTCGTCGATGGCATCCATGCGACTGGAGACGACCAGCACGACCAGCACTGAGGCAACGCCAAATCCGACAATCATCGGTTTGAATATCCCCGACAGCACGAGCCACAGCCCCAACAGAAACACGAATGCCCAAAAGGTCCGCAATATTCCCCCCCGCGATTGGCGATCGGTTCAATTCTGGGTGCTTCGAAAAGGCCCGGCCCGATTCATTTCTGTAGTAAAGTTTGGCACCAGCAGATGCAACCGGAACCGGGTCAATTTGGTCGATTTGTGGTATACCAGATACATTAATTCCGCCAAGCCAGCACGATTTGACCAAAAGCGGAGTATGTTTCGAAACTCTCTCGTCACCATACAGAAACATCGAAACAGACGCTTCGACATTGTATTTCATGCCCCGCATCCGTCATAATACGGCCCAAGAGTCCATGTATCAGCTATGTTAACGAAAATGGCCTAGAGACGAACAGGCAGGCAGAGCAGCACCAAGGCAATCAGATGCTCGAATTCGAGAATGTGAGCAAGTCATTCTGGACCGGCAAACAGCGCAAGGTTATCCTTGACCGCGCGTCGTTTCGCGTTGAACTGGGGAATTCCCTTGGAATTCTGGCGGCCAACGGCACCGGCAAGACCACCATCGTCAATATGATGGCCGGACTTGAAAAACCAGACGAAGGCACGATCCGCAAGACCTGTCGCGTTTCATTTCCCCTGGGATTCATGGGGGGCGTCGTCGGCAAGCATACCGCCCGCGAAAACGCGCGGTTCATTGCCCGCCTTTACGGGCTTGACCCGGATTACGTCGAGGCGTTCAGCCGCTGGCTCTGCGGCATCGAAGAATATTTCGACATGCCGATCGGCACCTATAGCGGCGGAATGCGCGCGCGATTCACGTTCTCGCTGCTGCTCGCGCTCGAGTTCGATATCTACCTGATTGACGAAGGTATGCCCGGTTCCACAGATGTGGAGTTCAATAAGAAAGCCGGCACAATTCTGCGCGACCGGCTGAAAAACTCTACCGTCATAATCGTGTCTCACTCCCCCCTGACACTGGAAAAATTCTGCCGCTCTGCCGCCGTGCTTCGCGACGGGCAGCTTCATATGTTCAATTCCCTGGAAGAAGCGAAACAGCTTTATGATTACTCCGCCTAAGGCCAGCAAGTTCCGCATTCGCCGGTCCAGCCCAGCCGCTGCCGCGACGCAATCGCGAACGGCCGCTGACATCAATGCTGCGCCCGACATGCCCTTTGCGCCGTCTGACGACGGATTTGGCGATCAGCCCTATCCGACCGCCGATCAGGATATGTTGAAGGAACCCGACAGGCAGGTTTCCCCCGGCGAAGAAATTGCCGCCATCCAGGCTGAAGGGCTAAGCGGCAAACAACTGCGTTTGGCCCGCCGCATTGCCCAGAAAAACGGGATCGAGGCATCATCTGACTACGAAGCGGTGCGGTTGCTAAGGCGCAAGGGGATAGATCCGTTTCAACGTTCCAATGTCTTGCAACTCATCAGCCCCGGCACGGACAATTCCGCGCCGGAAGCCGGGCGCATCCAGCTCCCTCAGACAGTCACGCCAGCCAACAATCTCCCCTCCACGCAGGTTTCCGGTGAGGCCTATCGGGCCTCTGAAATCATGCGGATGCAGCGCGATATCATGCGCCGTCGGCGGCGCAACTTCATGCTCTTGCTGGCGCGTATTACGGTTTTCGTGACCTTGCCCGCGCTTATGGCAGGGTGGTATTTCTACAAACTGGCGACACCGCTTTATGCCACCCACAGCGAATTTCTGATCCAGCAGGCCGAAGCGCAGGGCGGGCTGGCCGGAATGTTCCAAGGCACCCAATTCGCCACGTCGCAAGACTCGATCACCGTCCAAAGCTATATGCAGTCTCGCGATGCGATGCTGCGGCTGGACAAGGAACTGGGCTACAAGAAGCATTTCAGTCAGGATTTCATCGACCCTTTGCAAAGGCTTGAACCCGGTGCATCGAATGAGGCCGCATACAAGCTCTACAAACGCAACGTGAAAATTGGCTATGATCCGACCGAAGGCATCATCAAGATGGAGGTGATCGCCGTTGATCCGATCGCGAGCCAGAAGTTTTCCGAAGCCCTGATCCGCTATGCCGAAGAACAGGTAGATCACCTGACCCACAGACTTCGCGAAGATCAGATGAGCGGTGCACGCGCCAGTTTTGAGGATGCCGAAAAGAAAATGCAGGCGGCACAACAGAAAGTGCTTGGCCTGCAAGAAGAGCTTGGCGTGATCGACCCGACCAGCGAAACCAATGTGGTGATGGGTCAGGTTGCGACATTTGAAGGCCAGTTGTACCAAAAGAATCTGCAATTGCAGGGACTTCTGGATAACGACCAACCCAATCAGGCACGGGTAGACGGGGTAAAGAGCGATATTTCGCGCCTTCAGACCCTGATTGCAACATTGCGCGCGCAACTGACGGAAAGCTCATCCGGTTCTGCCTCTCTGGCGCGCATATCAGGCGAAATGCGCGTGGCAGCCGCCGATCTGGAAACCCGCCAACTGATGCTCAGCCAAGCCATGCAACAGCTTGAAACAGCCAGGATTGAGGCTAACCGCCAGGTTCGCTACCTATCAATGGGCGTGTCACCGACCTCACCAGACGAGCCAACCTATCCGCGCGCTTTTGAAAATACGATCTTGGCCTTTTTGATCTTCGCTGGCATTTACCTGATGCTGTCGCTGACAGCCTCCATTCTACGCGAGCAAGTCACTTCCTGAGGATCCGGCATGACTGAGATGAAAGATGTGACGATCGGCGCGCTGACGGTCGGCAATGACCGCCCCCTGACGGTCATTGCCGGTCCCTGTCAGCTTGAAAGCGCCGATCACGCCCAGATGATCGCCGGAAAAATGGCCGAGGCCTGCGCGACGGCGGGTGCACAGTTCATTTTCAAGGCAAGTTACGACAAGGCCAACCGCACGTCACTTTCGGGCAAACGCGGGCTTGGTCTCGACGCGGGGCTGGAAATCCTTGCAGACATCCGCAAAGTACTCGGCATCCCGGTCCTGACCGACATCCATGACGCCGAGCAGGCCCGCATTGCGGGTGCGGTTGTCGATGTGATCCAGATACCGGCCTTTTTGTGCCGCCAGACCGACCTGCTGCTTGCCGCCGGGCAAACCAGCTGTGTGGTCAATGTCAAAAAGGGGCAGTTTCTGGCGCCCTGGGATATGGCCAATGTCGCCGAAAAAGTCGCCAGCACCGGCAATGACCGGATATTGCTGACCGAGCGTGGCGTTTCCTTCGGTTACAATACCCTCGTGGCTGACATGCGGTCGCTGCCCACGATGGCAAAGACTGGCTATCCGGTGATCATGGATGCGACGCATTCGGTGGCAGAACCAGGCGGGCTGGGGGCTTCGTCCGGCGGGCGACGCGAATTCGCACCGGCCATGGCCCGTGCGGCCGTCAGCCTGGGCATCGCCGGCGTTTTCATGGAAACCCACGAGGCACCGGATACGGCCCCATCCGATGGACCAAACATGATTTTCCTCGATCAGATGCCCAGGCTTGTCGAAACCCTGATGGCGATCGACCGCATCGCCAAGTCGGACCCAATTCGGGTCTGATTCCGCCCGAACGATCAACGACAAGCCAAATGAAATCTATCTGCATGGCGGTCTTTTGACTCACGGACAGGATTGCGGAACAGCACTCGTATTCGTTACACAAGATACGTATGTAGAAGCGGCACCATGACCGAGGCGAGGAAGATGAATCACGCGAAACCACTGCCGACCTATCTGGTACAGCGTTATCATGGCTGGAAGGCGACCACCTGGGCCGAAAATCACGTCTGGTATCGGCGCCTTGCCGAAGATGGTCAGCGTCCGCGCGCCATGGTGATTTCTTGCTGCGACAGCCGTGTGCATGTCACCTCGATTTTCGGGGCCGAGCAGGGCGAATTCTTCATTCACCGCAACATCGCCAATCTGGTACCGACCTATGTGTCGGATGGCCAGCATCATGGAACGTCCGCAGCAGTTGAATTCGCGGTGACCGCACTCAAGGTCGCGCATATCATTGTGGTTGGCCATTCGAGTTGCGGGGGGGTGAAGGGCTGCGACGACATGTGTTCTGGTCATGCACCCGATCTTGAGGAAACCACCAGTTTTGTCGGCCGCTGGATGGACATCCTGCGCCCCGGATATGAGCGTGTCCGCGACCTGCCCGATGCCGAGAGACTGACAGCTCTGGAAAAAGAGGCGGTTCTGGTCAGCCTCGAAAATCTGATGAGCTTTCCCTTTGTCAAAGCGGCGGTCGAGGCTGATAACCTGACGCTGCACGGTCTTTGGACCGATATCGGCGAAGGCGGCCTACACGAATTCAATGCAGACAGCGGGAAGTTCGTACCACTTTGAAACAGGCTGAAGCTCGAAGCCCAGTGCAAAGATGACGGCGAAGTTTGGAATCCTGCCGTGTAGCTATCCACAACGTCTGGACATCGCTGTTTTGTGATGCGTCTCGGAAGATAGCCCGTGTTAATGTTGCGCGAGAAATATGAAGGGGGATCCTTGATGTTTATTCTTTCCGCAAGAAAAGCCGTTGTGGCCGCCATATTGGCTACCTCCATGATAACGCCGACTCTACCGATCATGGCTGCGGGATCCGGGGGCAGCAACAGCTCAACGGATACCGCCCAGCCGACCTATCAGCAGGCCAAGGCTGCTGTAGACGCGGGGAAATATGAAAAAGCGATCACGTCATTGACTGCACTTGTGAAGGCTGACCGACAAAACGCCGACGCATGGAATTTGCTGGGATATTCAAACCGCAAGCTGAAGAAGTATGACGAAGCCGCCAAATATTATCAGATGGCGTTGAAAATCGATCCGAAGCATCGCGGCGCGCTAGAATATCAGGGCGAGTTGTTCGTTGAAACAGGCGCGTTCGATAAGGCAAAGGCAAACCTCGCGACATTGAAAGAAATTTGCGGTAATTGCGAGCAATATGGTGACCTGAAAAAAGCCCTCGCGGCGGCGGGGCAAGCCTGAACCTGTCAGAGCTTTCGCGGAAGTTACCGCGTTCGACTTGAGACTCTTCGCAAGATCAATCCGACTAATTTTTAAAGCCGCCGCGGCGACCGTCAGCTCATCCCTTATCCTTGCACAATGGGGCTATCCGACCCTCGGGTGTCCCTTCATGACAGCGTTTTTTTTATGAATCCTGCCCGCATTTATTGCGTGTAGACATAGCTGGAAACGAATACCGTTGTCACAACCATGGCAAGTGGAGCAAAGGATGAATTATCAGAACTCCGGCCATCAAAATGTGCCGATAAAGGCTGTCAGCGATTTCGTACTTAACCTCGCTGCCGAAGCAATACCAGTATCCGTCCGTCGCAAGGCCGCGCTCTTGCTGTTGGATACGCTGGGGATCTGCATGGCGGCGGCACCGATGGAGGCAGGGGTGATAGCGCGGAATGCGGCCGGTTTTCTCTATGGCACCGGGCACAGGGATCACTCGGCCCGGATGCTGTTTGATGGTCGCCGCGTAAGTCTGGCCGGGGCCGCCTTTGCCGCAGCAAGCCAGATCGACAATCTGGATGGGCATGACGGCTACAACCCGACCAAGGGGCATATCGGCGTAGCGGTCGTGCCCGCCTTGGCCGCTGTGGCAGAACACCTTCCCGATCTTGACGGGCGCGACGCGTTGGCCGCGCTGATCGTCGGGTATGAGGTGGCCGGACGCGCCGGGATCGCGCTGTATGCATCAGTTTCAGATTACCACACATCGGGTGCCTGGAACGCACTTGGTGTCGTGGCCCTTGCCGCGCGACTAAGGGCCAATTCGCCCGCGCAATTGCGCGAGGCATTGGGCATCGCCGAATATCATGGCCCCCGCAGCCAGATGATGCGCGAAATCGCCACGCCGACGATGCTGCATGACGGGTCCGGGATGGGCGCATTGGTCGGCTTGTCATCTGTTGTCATGGCTGAATGCGGCTTCACCGGCGCGCCGGCGATAACGATCG
>JBATDH010000434.1:0-3018 GCA_049663365.1 Albidovulum sp.
ATTTCAGCTCTCCGTGCAGGGGTTTGTCGGACACGCAGAGCAGGGTTCCATAAGGCACCCGGAACCTGAAACCATTGGCGGCGATCGTTGCGCTTTCCATATCGAGCGCGATAGCGCGGGACTGGCTGAGCCGTTGCACCGGGCCGGACTGATCCCGCAGTTCCCAGTTGCGGTTGTCGATAGTGGCGACGGTGCCGGTGCGCATGATCCGCTTCAGGTCAAACCCCTCAAGCCGGGTCACTTCGGCCACTGCTTCTTGCAGGGCGATCTGAATTTCGGCCAGCGCCGGGATCGGCACCCAGACCGGCAGATCGGCGTCAAGCACATGGTCTTCGCGCACATAGGCATGGGCGAGCACGAAATCGCCGAGCGATTGGCTGTTGCGCAACCCGGCGCAGTGGCCGACCATCATCCAAGCATGGGGTCGCAGCACGGCGATATGATCGGTAGCGGTTTTGGCGTTTGACGGACCGATACCGATATTGACCAGCGTGATGCCCTGCCCGCCGCGGCGTTTGAGGTGATAGGTCGGCATCTGCGGCAGCTTCGCCAGATAAGGGATTTCCGCCCTGGGGTCGGTAATCTCGACATTGCCGGGACTGACAAAGGCGGTGTAGCCCGAGGTGGGGTCAGCCAGCGCGGCGCGTGCGAAGGCCTCGAATTCATCGACATAGAACTGGTAGTTGGTGAACAGAACATGGTTCTGGAAATGCGTGGGGTCGGTGGCGGTGTAATGCGACAGGCGCGCCAGCGAATAATCGACGCGCTGCGCTGAAAAGGGGCCAAGATGGCCAGACCCGTCAGGATTGGGTTTGGCGGTGCCATTGACGATATCGTCATTGGTGGTGGAGAGATCCGGCACGTCAAAGACATCGCGCAACTGGAAATCCAGTACACCTTCCTGCGGCACTGATACGGCAGCATCGGACCAGAGCGCGAAATGCACCGGGATCGGTGTGGTGCTGGGCCCGACCACCACCGGCACGCCGTGGTTGCGGATCAAAAGGTCAAGCTGCTGGACGAGATAGTGGCGAAACAGCCCTGGCCGGGTGATCGTGGCGGCATAGGTGCCGGGTATGGCGACATGGCCGAAACTCAGTCGGCTGTCAGCCTTGGCATGGCTGGTGGTGGTGATCCGCACCTCGGGGTAAAAGGCCCGGATACGCGCGGTTGGCGTGGTTCCGGAAAGGGCATCGGTGAAGCGATCAAACAGGAACCGGGTCGCCTGGGCATAAAGCGCCTCAAGCCGCGACACGGCGGCTTCGGCGTCGCTGAACGCCTCGGGCGCGGCGTGGGGGGGCGACAGAATGGGGCGGGTGTCGGGCATGTTCATTCAAATAACTCTGTCAGTTGGAAGCGGCTTACATCGACAAGGCCCCTATCGGAAATCCGTAACGCGGGTATGACGACCAGCGCCAGCAATGAGTGCTGCATATAGGCGTTGTTGAGCGTGCATCCGCATTCGGCCATCGCCGCGACCATCCCGGTCGCCCTGGCGGCGACTTCGGCGGCGGGCGCGTCTGACATGAGACCGGCAATCGGCAAGGGCACCTGCGCGATTTCGGTGCCGTCCTTCCAGACGGTGATACCGCCGCCGATCTTGGCCAGACGGTTGGCTGCGCGGGCCATCATATCGCGGTCCGTGCCCACAACGATCATGTGGTGGCTGTCATGAGCGACGGTCGAGGCCATGGCCATCCGGCCACCATAGCCAAAACCGGACACCAGCGCATTGACCACCTGCCCGGTGGCGCGGTGGCGTTCCACCAGCGCAATCTGCGCCACATCGCGGGAAGGATCAGGCTCGATCCGGCCCTCGGTGACGGGCATCCTCACTGTCAGCGCCTTGGTCGGGGCCTGATTTTCGACAACGCCAATGACGCGGGCGGTGACCTCTTTTGCGCCTTCAGGTGCGCGGATCACGAAATCGCCCGCCGCCAATCTGCGCCCGAGCCTGACCGTTACACGCGCGGATTGGGGCCAGTCGTAATGCGGGCAGGTCACGGTGATCTTGCCATCCCTGGCCACCATGCGGCCCTGCGCGATGACAAGGTTGATCGGCAGGGTGCGCAGATCGGAGGTCAGGATCACATCAGCGCGTCTTCCGGGCGCAATAGAGCCTAATTCGCGTTCCAGCCCGAAATGGCTGGCAGTGTTGATCGTGGCCATTTGCAGCGCCACCAGCGGGTTACAACCGCAGGCGACGGCATGGCGCAGAACCCGGTTCATATGACCTTCGTTGACCAGAGTGCCGGAATGGCAATCGTCGGTGCAAAGGATGAAGCTGCGCGGATTGAGCCCCTTTTCGGTGATCGCGGTGATCTGGCTTTCGACGTCGTACCAGGCCGACCCCAGCCGCAGCATCGCCCGCATTCCCTGCCGCACACGGGCAATGGCATCATCCTCGGACGTGCCTTCGTGGTCATCGGCGGGTCCACCTGCTGCATAGGCACGGAACGGCGCACCCAGATCGGGGCTGGCATAGTGACCGCCGACGGTCTTGCCCGCCTTCTGGGTTTCGGCAATCTCGGCCAGCATCTGCTGGCTGCCGCTGATCACGCCGGGAAAGTTCATCATTTCGCCCAGCCCGATGATGCCGGGCCAGGTCATCGCCTTTGCCACGTCATCGGGGCCGATCTCATAACCCGTGGTTTCCAGCCCCGGTGCCGAGGGCGCGCAGCTAGGCATCTGGGTAAAGATGTTGACAGGCTGCATCAGGGCTTCGTCATGCATCATCCGGACCCCGTCCAGCCCCAGCACATTGGCGATTTCATGCGGGTCGGTGAACATGGTGGTGGTGCCGTGTGGAATGACGGCGGCAGCAAATTCGGCGGGCGTCAGCATCCCGCTTTCAATATGCATGTGGCCGTCGCAAAGACCGGGGATCATGTACTGCCCGTCGGCCTCGATCACCTCGGTTTCGGGGCCGATGGCGGTGCCCAGATCGGGGCCGATGGCCGCGAAACGGCCCCCGGCAATGGCAATATCATGGCCCGGCAGCACTTCGCGGCTATGGAC
>JBATDH010000435.1:0-11975 GCA_049663365.1 Albidovulum sp.
GCGTCAATTCGCGGGCGTCATTGCGCCCTATATTACGTTTTCAGATGGTCCCTACAGCAACGCTCGCCTGTCTTGGTTTGCCTTCAATCTGTTTCGATTGAAGGCAAACCGCGTTAGGCGCATAAAAGATCGTTGGACAGTCCGAAAAGCATCAGCGACAGCACCAGAACCAACCCTATCCCCATGGCCACATTCATCACCCGGTCGGATGGCGGTTTGCCGGTGGCCCATTCGAAGGCGTGAAACACCAGATGGCCACCATCGAGCACAGGGATCGGAAATAGGTTCAGCAACCCGATGGCGGTCGACAATGCCGCCACCAGCCACACGAACGAGGTCAACCCCTCGCTTGCTGCGGCCCCGGTGGCCTGGGCCATACCGATCGGGCCATTGAGATTGCAGGTGGAAATCTTGCCGTTGATCATGCTCGACAGGGCCGAAAACGTCGCCTCGATGATCCCGTAGGTCTGTTTCACACCAAGGGTCAGGGCTTCGCCAATGCCCGGCGCAATTGTCGCCGGTTCAAACATATAGCTGCCGGCAATGCCGATCTGATAGCCGGTTTCCAGCGTGCCATCGGCCTTTTGCACCGGTCTTTCGCGCGGGATCAGGATCGCGTCGAATTCGGTCCCATCGCGCCAGACGCGCAGTTTTACCGGCCCGCCGGCGCTGGCCTTGACCGCGTCTTGCAGATTGGAAAAGCGCGGTGTGGGGGTGCCGTTGGCCTCGACGATCACATCACCTTCGCGCAGGCCCGCGTCAATGGCGGCGCTTTTGGGCAGCACCGACTGAATGAGGGTCGGAAACAGCGGCGGGCCGTCAACCGTGACCTGATTGCCGCTCCTGTCGACCAGATAGACATGGGCGGTGCCATAAGGCAGTGCATCGGCGGTCTTGCCCAAGGTCGGGTAATCGGGCGTCGGGGTGCCGTTCAATGCCAGTATCTTGTCGCCGGGTTGCAGGTTGTTTTCAACGGGCAGCGTCTTTATCGCTGCGATTTCCGGGGCCTGCGTCGGCAAGCCGGTGACAAACAGCATGGCCGTGAAAACAATAATGGACAGAATGAAATTGAACATAGGCCCGGCCACCACCGTCGCCGCCCGCGCCCACAAGGGCGCCCCATGCATCGTGTGGCGTCTTTCACCCTCCGAAAGACGCGACATGGTTTCACTGTCCGCCCCGGCAGATGCGGCATTGGCATCGCCCAGAAACTTCACATAGCCGCCAAAGGGAATTGCCGCGATCTGCCAGCGGGTGCCGCGTTTGTCGACCCAACTCGTCAGACGCGGCCCGAACCCGAGCGAAAACACTTCGGCATGGATGCCCGACCAGCGCCCGACAATGTAGTGGCCGTATTCATGCACCGCCACGATGATTGACAGGGCGATGATGAAAACACCGGCGGTATAAAAGAAGTGGCCGGAAGATTGCAGAAGCGCGGGGAAGTCCAAAACTCAAATCCAGTCTTTGCTTGCGATCACGTCGCGTGCCGATTGGCGTGCGGCGCGGTCCATGTCCAGAACGATATCGAGGCTCGCGGGCGTTTTGCCAAGGTCCGAACGCACGGAAAGACGATCCAGCACCTCTTCGACCACCCCCGCCATGGCCGAAAACCCGACCTGTCCGGCGATGAAGGCATCGAGCGCCACCTCCTTGGCCGCGTTGAACCCTGCCCCGGCAAGCCCGCCGACGGCCATCACCTCACGTGCAAGCCGCAAGGCGGGGTAACGCGCCGGATCGGGGGCGGAAAAGCTCAATTGGCCGACTGCGGCCAGATCAAGCCGCGCCACCGGCAGGTGGCCGCGGTCTGGCCAGTTAAGCGCATAGCCGATGGCATGACGCATATCGGGCGCGCCAAGATGCCCGATCATGCCGCCGTCACGAAAACCGACCAAGGCGTGCAGCATCGATTCGGGGTGCACCAGAACCTCGATCTGATCTGGCTCTATCCCGAAAAATTCCCGTGTTTCAATAACTTCCAATGCCTTGTTGAACATGGAGGCCGAATCGATGGTGATCCGCTGTCCCATCGCCCAATTCGGGTGGGTCGACGCTTCGGCCACCGTCGCATGGGCCAGCCGTTCCAGCGGCCAGTCCCGGAATGCCCCCCCCGAGGCGGTGATGGTGATCCGCTCGACCGCGGCCAGGTCTTCCCCCACAAGCGCCTGAAAAACCGCTGAATGTTCGCTGTCCACCGGCAAAATGCGCGCCGAATGCCGTCGTGCCTCGGCCATCAGAAGCGGCCCGGCGGTCACCAGGCTTTCCTTGTTGGCCAAGGCCAGCGCACCGCCATGCCGCAGCGCCTGAAAGCCGGGCACCAGCCCGGCGGCGCCGATGATCCCCGACATGATCCAGTCTGCTGGTCGGTCGGCGGCCTCGGCGATGGCGGTCGGCCCTGCCGCCGTGGCAATACCGGTGCCCGCCAGCGCGTCGCGCAGATCACTAAGACAGGATTCGTCGGCAACAACCGCTATCTCGGGGCGCAGGACGCGCGCCTGCTCGGCCAGCCGCCCCACATTGCGCCCCGCCGTCAGCGCCACCGTCCGGTAGGTTTCCGCCCCGCCCTGATGCTGCAACAGATCAAAAGTGCTTTCGCCAATCGACCCCGTGGCCCCGAATACCGACACAGACCGCATGGCCTAACCCCCGATCTGCGGGACCGGCAGGGCAAATCCCCACAGCACCAGAAACGTCGCGGCACCGATCAGCCCGTCAAACCGATCAAGCACCCCCCCGTGCCCCGGCAGAATGTTGCTGGAATCCTTGACACCCGTGCGGCGTTTAATGGCGCTTTCGGCGATATCACCCAGTTGCGAGGCAAAAGCCACCAGCACCGAAAGCGCGACAAGCCAGCCCGGTGCCCCGAGCCACTGTACGTAACCGACGCCCACAATGGCCGCCCCGACCCAGCCCGCGATGGTCCCCGACCAGGTTTTCTTGGGCGAAACCCGCGGCCAGAACTTCGGCCCGCCCAGCATCCGCCCGCCGAAATACCCGGCGACATCGGTGACCACAACCACCAGCACCAGCCACAATACCCATTCCGGCCCGTGACCTTCGCGAAAGCCGACAAGGGCGTAACCGGTCAGCAAAATGGCCGTTGCATACGCCAGCATGAAAATCCGGTCCCTGGCGGCCAATACCAGCGTCAAGAGCGGCGGCACCGCCAGAAACATCAGATAGAAGGGCGAGGCGTGGTTGGTCACGGCGGTAAAAACAATCACCGCCGTCACCAGCGCTACCACGGGCGACAGCCTTTTGCGCATGGGTCCGGCGGTCATGTTGACCAATTCCCAGATCATCAGCCCGGTCACTGCCGAGGCAAGATACCAAAGGGGAGCGCCGCCCAGCCACAAAGTAGCGAGCCCGACAACCGCCATGGCCACGCCCGTCGCCATCCGCGGGGCAAGATCGCCCCATTTGCCCGTGGCGCTCATGCGGTCAGCGCACCGCCAAAGCGTCTTTCGCGCATTGAAAACTGATCAAGAATGGCCCCAAGCTCGGCCGGGGTGAAATCGGGCCAGAGCGTGTCGGTAAAGACATACTCGGCATAGGCCGATTGCCAGATCAGGTAATTGGAGGTGCGGTTTTCACCAGATGTGCGGATCACCAGATCGGGGTCAGGCAGGCCAGCAGTATCCAGACGCGCCTCCAGCGCGGCTTCGTCCACCTCATCGAGCAGGATTTTGCCAGCAGCGACATCTTCGGCCAATTTGCGGGCGGCGCGGGCCAATTCGTCTCGCCCGCCATAATTGATCGCCACAGTCAGGTGCAGGCGGTCATTGCCCATGGTCTTGGCTTCGATCCCGGCCATCAGTTTTTGCAGCTTCTTGTCCAGCCGATCACGCCCGCCGATAAACCGCAGCCGCACGCCTTCCTTGTGCAACCGGTCGGCCTCGCTCTGGATGTAGCGCGCAAAGATCTTCATCAGACCCAACACTTCCTCGGTCGACCGGCGCCAGTTTTCGGTCGAAAAGGCATAAATTGTCAGATAGCGGATTCCGAGCCCTGGGGCCGCTTCGACAATCGTGCGTACGCATTCAGCGCCACGACGATGGCCCACCAGACGTGGCCAGCCACGCGACGTAGCCCAGCGTCCGTTGCCGTCCATGATAATGGCGACATGTGCCGGTGCGCTGCCCGTGATGTCCTTCGCGGCCATTGGCCCTGCCCTTTCCGGCACCGTCTGCAAATTCAGACCTGCATTATTTCGGCTTGCTTGGCCTCAAGTGCCTTGTCGACACCGGCAATAGCAGCATCCGTCAGGCTTTGCACTTCGTCCGACCAGAATTTCTGATCATCCTCGCTCATGCCTTCGGATTTGGCCTTTTTGATCTGATCCATCCCGTCGCGACGCACATTGCGGATGGCCACGCGGGCGCGTTCGGCATAATCGCCCGCAACTTTGGTCAATTCGCGGCGGCGTTCCTCGTTCAACTCGGGGATCGGCAGCATGATGATGGTGCCATTGAGTTGCGGGTTGATGCCAAGGCCGCTATCGCGGATGGCCTTTTCGACCTTGCCGACCAGCGCCTTGTCCCAGACATTGATCGTGACCATGCGCGGTTCTGGGACATTGACGGTGCCGACCTGGTTGATCGGTGTGAGCGCGCCATACGCATCGACCATCACCGGTTCCACCATCGCCGCCGATGCCCGCCCGGTCCGCAGGGTGGCGAATTCCTGACGCAATGCCACCAAAGCCCCGTCCATCCGGCGGTCAAGGTCGTCTGTGTCAATCTCGATATCGTCCGACATGGCAATTCCCAGCTGGCTAGATCGTTGAACAAATCACTTTCGGGCGTCCTTTTACAAGGAACGCCAGCAGAAAGATACAGGCTCAGGTGCCAACCCGCGTATAGGTGCCCCGCCCCGACAATATTCCGCGGAACCCACCGGGTTCGTCGAGCGAAAAGACGATGATCGGCAAGCCGTTGTCGCGCGCCAGCGCGATGGCCGATGCATCCATCACACCCAGGTTTTTTTGCAGCACCTCGTCATAGCTCACGTGGTCATAACGCTTGGCATCAGCGTGTTTGACCGGATCCTTGTCATAGACACCGTCAACCTTGGTGCCCTTGAAAATCGCCTCGCAGCTCATTTCATTGGCCCTCAACGTCGCCGCCGTATCCGTTGTGAAATAAGGATTTCCGGTGCCTGCCGCAAAAATGCAGACGCGCTTTTTTTCCAGGTGGCGCACGGCGCGGCGGCGGATATAGGGCTCGCAGACCTGATCCATCGGAATGGCGGAAATGACCCTTGTATGCACCCCCAGCGCCTCCATTGAGGCCTGCATCGCCAGCGCGTTCATCACCGTGGCCAGCATCCCCATATAATCGGCGGTGGTCCGTTCCATCCCCTGCGCCGACCCTTGCAGCCCGCGAAAGATGTTGCCGCCGCCGATGACCATGCATATCTCCACGCCAAGGTCATGAACCGATTTCACTTCGGCGGCGATACGGCTGACCGTGGGGGGGTGAAGCCCGTAACCCTGATCGCCCATCAGCGCCTCACCCGATATTTTCAGCAAGACACGCTTATATGCGATATTGGGTTCCTGCGCTTCTTGCATCAAATGCTCCACTTGCCGCCCCGGTGATTTCGGCGCAAAATGGCGGAAATCGGCGGCAGGTTCAACCGGCGTCGGCACGAAACCGTCATGGCCCCGCGATGTGAGCTAATGATTGGCTTAAGAATTGCGAGCAATATACTGACGATACTCGATAATATTGACCCTGCGAAACCTGTTCTGATTGCCGGCCCGACGGCGTCGGGAAAATCCGAATTGGCCCTGTCGATCGCCGAGGCGCAGGGCGGCGTGATTGTCAATGCCGATGCGCTTCAGGTTTGGGCCTGCTGGCGGATTCTGTCGGCCCGCCCCGGACCCAAGGATGAGGCCCGCGCCGAGCATCTGTTATACGGCCATGTGCCGATGGATGGTGACTATTCCGTCGGCCACTGGCTGCGTGAAATCGCCGGTATCATGGCCAGCGGCAAGCGGATGATCGTCACCGGCGGCACCGGGCTTTATCTTTCTGCGTTGACCGAAGGGTTGGCCGACATCCCGCCCACGCCCGCCATCGTCCGTGCCGAGGCCGATGGGATTCTGGCCAAAGCCGGTGTTGCGGCGTTGCTGCGTGATATAGATGCCGAAACCGCCGACCGCATCGACCGGCAAAATCCGGTTCGGGTCCAGCGCGCCTGGGAAGTTGCGCGCAGCACCGGGCGCGGTCTGGCCGCATGGCAGGATAACACTGGCCCGCCCATCCTGCCCTTGGATCAGGTGACAGCGCTGGTCATCGACGCCGACCGCGGCTGGCTGGCCAAGCGGATCGACCGGCGGTTCGACGCGATGATCGCGGCTGGCGCGCTGGACGAGGTGGCAGCGGTTCTGCCGTATTGGACCCCTACAGCACTTTGGGCAAAGGCCATTGGGGCGCCAGAACTGGTCGCCCATCTGCGCGGCGAATTGTCGCTGGCCGAGGCCACTACCGCCGCCAAGGCCGCCAGCCGACAATACGCCAAACGCCAGCGCACCTGGTTTCGTGCCCGGATGGGTATATGGCAAAGGTATGTTCGGGGCTGAAAAATCAGCCACGCCCTGCCGATGCAACCCCGGCAAAGAATTTTTCGCTTGGGATTCGATTTCACTGCGGCTAAAACTGCCAAGTCGCTCCGGCTGCATTCGGCCGTTACTTTCGCACCAATGCCTGCTGAAATGCGGGCCTGATCCAAAGGCATTGTTCATCGTGAAGCTTTTTTCAGGCCCCCCACTGTCACAGTATTCCGATGGTAAGGCACAAAAACAGGCACAGAAATGCGACAGCAAGCAAGACGCCGCGCCCACGCCAAAACGCACAGGAACGCCGCGCAGTGCTGTGGCCATACCCGAGACCCCGCAACAGCGTCTGCGCATCACCCCCATCCCGCGTCTGGCCACCGGTGGCCGCTGGCGGGTCGAGGCGATGCGATCCCTGTCGGAGCCGCTCTTGTTGTGGTTCACCCGCGGTCAGGGGCGGATTACCATCAACGGCGTCACGCGCGGCTATGGTGCCCACAACGCCGTGTTTATTCCCGCCGGGGTGATGCATGGCTTTGACGTCGGCAACCAGACCTTCGGGTCGGCGGTTTTCTTCGGCACATGCAACCACGCGTTCCCGACCGAGGCGCACCATCTGCGCATCCGCGATTCCGCACCCCAGAGCGAATTGTCGGTTCTGATCGACAGCATCCAGCGTGAACTGGCTGGTACCAAGGCAGGCCATGATCGGGCTGCCGACAACTATGTCGGCCTGCTGAGTGTGTGGCTGGAACGTCAGGTCGAACTGGCAACAGCCGAAGCCAAGAAACCCGACGCCGCGTTTCGTCTGGCGCGACGCTATTGCGCGCTGGTCGAACAGGATTTCCGTTCCGGCAAGACCGTCGCGCATTTTGCCCAGGAACTGGGTGTCACGACGACTCACCTGACGCGGGTGTGCAACCAGACCTGCGGGCGGTCCGCCTCTGATCTGCTGCATGACCGGGTGATTTTCGAGGCGCGCAAAATGTTGACCGAATCCACCCTGCCGATCGGGCGCGTAGCCTCCCAGCTCGGATTCGCTTCGGCTGCCTATTTCGCCAGGGCATTTCAGCACAGAACCGGCAAAACGCCCTCGGCGTTTCGCCGTCAAGGTTGATTTTCGATCAATCCGCGCTCAAAATGGTCGCACAAATGAGTGCGAATGCCGGAAACAAGCATTGACGTGACATAAAAATCTGCGCGCTATACAGTGTGAGCAATAATGCTGCGCGCCAAAATCAATCACCCGAGAACTGGGGACGTGGCGAATTGTTTCAAAACTCACAGGGAGAAGAAAGAATGACCAAACACTTCACGCCGGGCGCTCTGCACCCGGCCGTAAAAGAATACGCCAAGGAAGTCGCCGCCGGCACACTCAGCCGCCGCGAATTTCTCACCCGCGCCTCGGCGCTGGGGGCCACCTCCGTTGCCGCCTATGGCCTCTTGGGCCTCAAGGCCCCGGTTTTGGCGCAGGATACACCGCAGATGGGCGGCACGCTGCGCATGAACATGGAAACCAAGGCCGGCAAGGATCCGCGGACATGGGACTGGTCGGAACTGGCAAATTTCGACCGTGGCTGGCTTGACTATATGGTGGAATACAACAGCGACGGTTCGCTGCGCGGGATGCTGCTGGAAAGCTGGGAAGTCAACGATGATGCCACTGAATACACCCTGAACGTCCGCCAGGGCGTGAAGTGGAACAATGGCGACGACTTTACCGCCGCCGACGTTGTCCACAACGTCACCCGCTGGTGCGATGCCAATGTCGAAGGCAATTCGATGGCGGCCCGCATGGGTGGTCTGGTCGACGAGACGACAAAAACCGCTCGGGACGGTGCCATCACCATGGTCGACGATCACACCGTCAAGCTGACATTGCCCGCCCCCGACATCACCATCGTCGTCGGCATGTCCGATTACCCGGCTGCCGTCGTCCATCAATCCTATGACAATGGCGATCCGCGCGCGGCCCCTATCGGCACCGGCGCCTGGCTGCCCGAAGTCAACGAAGTGGGCGTCAAGCAGGTTCTGGTGCGTAACCCCGATCATACCTGGTGGGGCACCGAAGTTTACGGCGGCCCCTACCTTGACCGGATCGAGTTCATCGACCTTGGAACCGATCCTTCCTCGTTCCTGGCCGCTGCCGAATCCGACGAAATCGACATGACCTATCGGACCGATGGCGAATTCGTCGAGGTATTCGACAGTATCGGCTGGGACAAGTCCGAGGCGACCACATCGGCCACGCTGGCAGTGCGCTTCAACCAGGACGCCGAACTTTACAAAGATGTACGGGTACGTACCGGTCTCCAGAAAATGGTCGACAATGCGGTCGTGCTGGAACTCGGCTATGCCGGACTTGGCTCGCCTGCGGAAAATCACCATGTCTGCCCGATCCACCCGGAATATGCCAAGCTCGACCCGCTGGTCGTGGATGCGGCAGCCGGTAAGGCCATGGTGGACGAAGCCGGTCATGGCGACGCGGAATTCGAGCTGATCTCGATCGACGACGCCTGGCAGGCGGCAAGCTGTGACGCGGTGGCGGCGCAGATCCGTGATGCAGGCATCAACATCAAGCGGACAATCCTGCCCGGTTCGACCTTCTGGAACGACTGGACAAAATACCCGTTCTCGTCGACCGAATGGAACATGCGCCCGCTTGGCGTACAGGTTCTGGCGCTGGCCTACAAAAGCGGCGGAGCCTGGAACGAGACGGCGTTCAACAATGCCGAGTTCGATACCCTGCTGGCCGAAGCCATGTCGATCGCCGACGCCGACAAGCGCCGCGATGTGATGGCCAAGATCGAAAAGCTGATGCAGGACGAAGGCGTTCTCATCCAACCCTACTGGCGGTCGCTTTATCGGCATTACCGGCAGGGTCTGCACGGGACGGAAATGCATCCGACCTTCGAGTTGCACCACTACAAGTGGTGGGTCGAGGCCTGATCTTTGGGCAAACCAAATCGGGGGGCGCAGCACAACTGCGTCCCCTCCCCATACTCCCCGCCGGTTTTGCCGGCCCCTGTGGTCCGCTCATCTGCCTGAGCAGGAAGGGTTGAGACATGCTGAAATTTCTCCTCCGCCGCCTGTTCACGATGGTTTTGACGGCGCTCTGCCTGACATTCATCGTGTTTTATCTGACCAACCTGCCACCGAACCTTGAAAAGGTCGCGAAATCCGAAGCGGGGTCGCGCATCACCGATGCCGAAGTGGATAGCTGGCTGGCCAAAAACGGCTATGCGCAGCCGGTTCTTGTCCGCTACGGCGAATGGCTGGGTGTGATGCCGGGATGGACCGGAACCAACGACAGCGGCAGAGCCACGGGGCGCTGCATCAATGCCTACCCCGACGCCGCAACGCCGCCACGGTTTTGTGGCGTATTGCAGGGGTATTGGGGTTTTTCCACCGTCTTCAAGGAAAACGTCGGCGGAATTATTGCCACACGGCTGGGGCTGACCGGAATTCTGATGTTCTGGGTGATGGTGTTGATGGTGCCGACGGCGTTGATCTTCGGAATTCTGGCGGGGATGCGCGAAGGGTCCAAGATGGACCGCACGCTTTCTACGGTTTCCATCGCCTCGACGGCAACGCCGGAATATGTTTCGGGGGTGATCCTGATCGTGGTTTTCGCCTCCTCGCTGGTGGGGCTCAAATGGTTCAAGGGCACGGCCACCAGTGCCATGGACGGCATCACATTCGAGAATTTCTTTCTGCCGGTCCTGACCATCGCACTTTACGGCATCGGCTATATCGCCCGCATGACCCGCGCCTCGATGACCGAGGTGATGACGGCGCAATATATCCGCACCGCCCGTCTCAAGGGCGTCAGCTTTCGCAACGTGGTGATGAAACACGCCTTGCGCAACGCGCTGATCGCGCCGTTCACAGTCATCATGCTGCAATTTCCCTGGCTCCTGAACGGCGTCGTCATCACCGAGACGCTGTTCAATTATAAAGGGTTCGGCTGGGCGCTGGTCTCTGCCGCGGGCAATAACGACATCCAGCTACTGCTCGGATGTTCGGTCGTTGCCGTTATCGTGGTTCTCGTCACGCAGCTCATTTCCGATGTGGGCTATGTCTTCCTCAACCCGCGGATAAGGATAAGCTGACATGCAAGAACACGGTTGGGGCGCTATCTTCGCGGCATTTGTCACCCAGTTCTGGCCTGTCTGGCTGGCGCTGATCATCACCTACGCGGTGTCAATCCGCTACAAGCGCAAGCTTGGGCTTTACGGCAAGCTGTTCGATTCCACGATCGGCATGATCGGCTTCGGCATGGTCATGTTCTGGGTCTTCACGGCGTTTTTCGCCGATATGATCATCACCCATGACACCTTAACCCAGATCAGCCAGATGAAGAACAAATCCCCCGGCACCATCACGCCGGACGGGCTGAGCTGGTACATTCTCGGCGGCGACCACCTTGGCCGCGATGTCTTCAGCCGGATGGTGCTGGGCAGCCGTGTGGTGATCGAGATTGCCCCGATGGCCACCATATTCGCCTTCATGGTCGGTATCACGCTGGGCCTGCCCGCAGGCTATTACAGCGGCAAGCTCGACACTTTCCTCAGCTTCCTCGCCAACCTGATCCTCGCCTTCCCGGTGATCCTGCTTTTCTATCTGCTGGTTACACCGGAAATGGTCGAAACCGGATTGCCGCAATACATGGCGGTGGTGCTGTTCCTCTTCCCGCTGATCTTCCTGACAGTGCTGCTGAACTCACGCTTCTACGTGCGGCCGAACCTGCGCAACATCCTGATCGCCGCCGTGCTTCTGATCGGTGGCTGGGCCTATCTGGCGCTGGTGTCGGAACCCGGAACAAGGGTCGCGGTCCTGCCCAAGGCGCTCGATTTCATTGCCCTGCCCGGCAATATCCTGATTGTGTTCGTCTCGGTCGTGTTCGTCAACGCGCCCACCGTCTACCGTATCATCCGGGGTCTCGTGCTCGACATCAAGACGCGCGACTATGTCGCCGCCGCCCAGACCCGTGGCGAAGGGCCGTGGTACATCATGCTGTGGGAAATCCTGCCCAACGCGCGCGGGCCGCTGATCGTCGATTTCTGCCTGCGCATCGGCTATACTACGATCCTGCTCGGCACTTTGGGCTTTTTCGGCCTCGGCCTCAGCCCCGAAAGCCCCGACTGGGGGTCGACCATCAATGCCGGCCGCAAATTGATGAGCATCGCGCCCCACCCGGCCATCGTGCCCGCACTGGCGCTGATGAGCCTGGTTCTGGGGCTCAACCTTCTCGCAGATGGTCTGCGCGAAGAAAGCCTGAGGGATTGAGGGGAACGCTATGACCAAATGGGATTATGACGGCCCGATTCTGGAGATTGAAAACCTCTCGATTTCCTTCTTCACCCGGCTTCGGGAAATTCCGGCAGTGATGGATTTTTCCTGCACCGTGCAACCC
>JBATDH010000436.1:0-2211 GCA_049663365.1 Albidovulum sp.
CCACATAAAGCGCGTCATCGCCCAAAAGGCGCAGCGAAAACGCCCGGCGGCGCTGGCCGCCCTCGTTGCCGCGCGCGCCGTGCAGCGTACGAAAGTTGAACGCCACCGCATCGCCCGGCTCCATCGCCCATTCCCGCACCGGCATTCCTTCACGGTCCGGGTCCGGCACGGGCATGTATTTCTCGGGATCGGGGTAGAAATTTTCTTCCGACAGCCAGCGCGTCGGCAGCACTTCCTTTTCCCAGTTGTTGGACCCGGCGACGCAGCGCAAACTCGCCTCGCGTACCGCATCCACCGGCGACCAGAAGCTGACCGTCTGGGAACCGTCGACAAAATAATAGGGGCCATCCTGATGCCAGGGCGTCGGCTTGCTCGTCCCCGGCTCCTTGACCAGCACATGGTCGTGAAAGACCTGCACCATCTGCGACCGCATCAGCGCGGCGGCCACTTCGGCGACGGCTGATCCCTTTATCACCTCGGCGAATTCGGGAATGCGCGTCCAGTTGCAATAATCATCGAAAAACCGCCCGCCCTCGCCGGGTTTGAGGTTTTCGGAAGCGTAGGGGCCGGGCTCGGCCATGTTCCGGTCAATTCCGGCGCGGATCGTGTCGACCCAGTCGGCCCAAAGCCCTTTCACCAACACAACACCCTCGCGCTGATAGGTGTCGATCATTTCCTTGGTTATTTCCGGTGCTGGCATGACTTTTCCCAATCCGCTTCAACGTCGGACATCAATACCGCGTTGTCATCCGGTGGCCACGCGAAAACGACAGCCGCACATGGGTAATCGCCTGCCCTTCCCACCAGGTTGTCCGCTCGACGGTGAATACCGGCTCGCCCTCCTCCATCCCCAGATAGGACGCGACCGCCCCCTCGGCAGCAGTCGCCAGAAAACTGATCTCGACCTCGGAATAGGGCACCGCCGCGACCAGCCATTCATTGGGTCCGGTGGTCGAAAAATCGGCACGCGCCGCCTCGGGCAGGGCCACCAGATTGATCCAGCGGTTCTCAAGCTGATAGGCGACCCCGCCCCCAGAATGCAGGCACATGAGGTGCAGCACCTTGGCCCCCGGCAACACCCCCAGCCGGGCGCGCAGCCAGTCCGGTGCCGCGCGTGTTTCGCGCTCCAACAGCGCATAGCGATAGGCGGCCCCCGTCGCCTCGATCTCGGCGCGCACCAGCGGAATTTCGAACCGGGCCGCCCGCAACGGCGAAGTTCTGACCCGTGTGCCCGCCTTGCGGCGCCGGTCTATCAGCCCTTCTTCGCTCAGTTCCCGCATCGCCCGGTTCACCGTCGCCCGTGCCACCCCGAAACTCTCGGCCAGTTCCACCTCGCCGGGCAATAGCGCGCCCGGCCCCCAGGTGCCTGCCGTGATCCGCCCCAGGATCTCGGCCTTCACATCGCGGTAACTGCTCATTTCCGAAGGGCGGTCGTCAGCCATGGACAAGCCTCTGCACTTTCTATTTGTATGAGGATATAGGCAATTTGCCTGTTGTTGAAGCCCCGGAATCCGCCATGCAGATCATTCATTCCAACCAGTTCCTCCGCCAGCCCTGGAAAAACGGCGGCGGCGTCACCCATGAGATTGCCAAAGCCATGAAGGGTGACGATCTGCTCTGGCGGCTTTCCATGGCCGACGTCGCGGCAGATGGGCCGTTTTCATTCTTTCCCGGCCTGACCCGCAGTCTGACCGTCATCGAGGGTGACGGTATCGACCTTGAAACGCCAGACGGACCCCTGACAGCCTCCCCCCTGGCCCCGGTCCGCTTTTCGGGTGACACACCGGTCACCGGTCGCCTTCACCACGGCCCGATCCGCGATCTCAACCTGATTTTCGACGCGGGCCGCATCACCGCGACGGTCACCCCGCTCACCGGCCCGCTCGCCGCCCGAAAAACCGCCAAAACCAACGGCGAACAGCATCTTTTTTGTGTCGCGGGCCCGCTCACCGCGAACGGGCATGACCTCCCGCCTTTGGCACTGGCCAGCGACAACCTTCTGGCCATCACCCTCGGCCCCGGCGCGAAAGCCCTGCTGATCCACCTGTCACCGGCACCTCCCTGACCGTTTCATTTTGGCCCAACATATCTCCGCCGGCGGCTCCCGTCCCCGCCAGCCGCACCGTCATTCCCATCCTCACAACGCCGCCACCAGCGCCGCCACCGCCTTTTTATAGGCGGGCACGATCCGGTCGTGCGCCACATGGCGTC
>JBATDH010000437.1:0-2160 GCA_049663365.1 Albidovulum sp.
TTCTTCGTTGTGCAGCAATTGTTGCAGGTGCCGGTTGCCGGATCGGTGTCGCTGCTGCTAGGCGGGACAGCGGTCTATCTGGCCGCCGCCGCCGCCATCGGAATGTTTCTTGGCACCGTTGCCCGCAGCATGGCGCAATTCGCCCTTCTGCTGATCATGGTGGTGATCCCGATCATTATGCTCTCGGGGGGAATGGGCGCGATCGAAAGCCAGCCCGAGATCGTGCAACGGCTGACCTTGGCGCTGCCGTCACGACATTTCCTGGCTTTCGCCAAGTCGGTGGTGTTCCGTGGGGCGGGACTGGCGGTTGTCTGGCTGGAACTGTCGGCAATGGCGGGGCTGGGGATGGCCTTCTTCGCCGCGAGCCTCCTGTTGTTCCGCCGCTCGATGAACGTTTCCGGATGAAGGCATGGGCAACGGATATGAAGGGGGAGGTAGATTTGGAAGAGGCAGGATTCGCGCTTAGACTGGGGTTTGATGCCCTGTTCATCGGATATGAGGGTGGCGAAGGCCGTCAGAACGGGGTCGGGCCGTTGTTTGCGCCACATGCCATTGTCTGGGCGCGCGGTATAATCCGGGGTTTGACGTCCAGATGACTTCACAATCCGCAGATCGCCTCAACGTTGCACTTCTGGTCGTGGCGCTTGGGGGTTTGCTGACTGGTCTCGGCCTGATGGCGGCGGGCCTGCCGGAGCGAGCGGCTCTTGCCTGGATGGCAGGGGTAGTGCCCGTTCTCGCCGCACTCTCGGTCGAGATCATCCGAAGCCTGACGAAGGGCGAGGTGGGGCTTGACATTGTGGCAGCCCTGTCGATGTCGGCGGCACTATTCTTTGGCGAGGCCCTTGCCGCCGCCGTTGTCGCGCTGATGTATTCGGGCGGCACCTTTCTGGAGAGCTTTGCCGAGGGCCGCGCGCGGCGGGAGATGAGCGATCTGTTGTCCCGTGTGCCACGGATTGCAACGCGGCATCGGAACGGTACGCTGGAAGACGTGCCTTTGGACGATATCGAACCGGGCGATCTGCTGCTGATCCGCCAAGGCGATGTTGCGCCCGTCGATGGCCAATTGGCGAGCGACCGGGCATCGGTTGACCAGTCTGCGCTTACCGGCGAATCCATGCCCGTGCGGTTGGCGCGTGGGCAGGATGTGATGAGCGGCTCTACCAATGCGGGCGAAGCGTTTGATCTGCGCGCGGCCCGTCGCGCGGCCGACAGCACCTATGCCGGGATCGTACGGCTGGTCGAGGCCGCACAGAAGTCCAAGGCACCAATGGCCCGGCTGGCGGACAGGTATTCGCTGCTGTTTCTTGTCGTGACGGTCGCACTGGCAACGGCAGCCTGGTGGTTCACCGGCGATCCTATCCGGGCTGTTGCTGTCTTGGTCGTGGCGACACCGTGCCCGCTGATCCTGGCGGTGCCCGTGGCGCTTGTTGCGGGGTTATCGCGGGCGGCCCATTTCGGCGTTCTGATCAAGGGGGCAAAGCCTCTGGAAGCGCTGGCGCGGATCCGCACGCTGATCCTCGACAAGACCGGCACACTGACCGATGGCCGCCCGCAGATCGCGATGATCGAGACCTGCGGAACGTTGTCCAAGGATGAGGTTCTCTATTTCGCCGCGGCATTGGATCAGGCGTCGAAACATCCGATCGCGCAGGCTGTCGTTGCCGCTGCGTGCGCGCGTGATGTTGTTCTTCCCGTCCCTGTGGACGTGACCGAGACGCCCGGAGAGGGTGTTTCCGGGACGATTGACGGCAGGAAGGTACTTGTTGGCGGGTCCGACTTCGTCGCAAGACGGGTTGGTGCACCGCAATCTGATGCGACACATCGGGAACCGGGGGCTGTTCTTGTGGCTTTGGCCGTGGATGGGAAGCTGGTCGGACAATTGGTCATGGCGGATGCGTTGCGGGCGGGGACGGCGGAACTTCTGGCCGGGCTGCGCCGAAACGGCATTGAACGCATCCTGCTCGCGACCGGCGACCGCCGCGCTGTTGCCGAGGCGGTGACCGAGGGGTTGGGTCTTGACGCTGTCCGATCCGATCTGACGCCGGATCAGAAGGTGCTTCTGGTTCTGTCGGAGCGCAAGAACGGACCGGTGATGATGGTGGGTGACGGGGTGAACGACGCGCCGGCCCTCGCGGCGGCTGATGTCGGTGTGGCGATGGG
>JBATDH010000438.1:0-4696 GCA_049663365.1 Albidovulum sp.
TTCAACCCCACCGTCAACGCCGTGCCAAAGGCCCCGATCACGCTCAGCGCCGGGGTTCCAACAGCCAGCGACAGGGTCAGCCAGAAAAACCCCGGCGCGGGCAGATGCAAAAGCACCGCCAATACCGGGGCGGCCAGGGTCAGCGGCAGCCCGGTCGTCAGCCAATGTGCCAGGGCCTTGACCGCCACCACGCCTTCGAGCGGAATCGGCGCCGTGGTCAAAAGATCAAGCGATCCGTCTTCGTGATCAAGCGCGAAAATCCGGTCGAGCGACAGCAGGCTGGCCAGAAGCGCCCCCACCCAAAGGATACCCGGCGCGATCCGCGCCAGGGTGCCGCCTTCGGGACCGACACCAAAGGGCACGAGCACGGTGACTATCAGGAAAAACGCCAGGCTGAGGCCAAACCCGCCGCCGGCACGGGTGGCAAGGTGCAGATCACGAAGAAGAAGTGCGATCATCTTGCGCCGCCATTCTGGCGTCGCCCGCCGGGGGTTTCACCCCCGGACCCCCAGAGTATTTGCGCAAAGAAGAAACGGGGGCGGGTCATGCGAAAGCCTCGTCAAAACCGCCGGTCCGGGGCCGTTTGGCGCGGTAGGCGGCGAGATCCATTTCCCCGGCCTCGGTCAGGCCGAGGTCGATATGGGTGGCCATCAGGGCCGCGCCCCCGGCCTGCAGATGCTTTTGCAGCGCCTGCGCGAAAAGTGTGACAGAGGCCGCATCGAGCGACACTGTCGGTTCATCCAGCAGCCAGAGCCTGCGCCCACAGACAAGGAGACGCGCCAGCCCCAGCCTGCGCTTTTGCCCCGCCGACAGGTTTTGCGCCGCCCGGTCGCGCAACGCGGCCAGCGCCATGGCCGCCAGCGCCGGCTCGATATCATCGGTGCCAAAGATATCGGCCCAGAACCGCAGATTTTCCGCCACGGTCAGCGTCGATTTCAGCCCGTCGGCATGGGCCCCGTAAGCCGCCCCCTCGGGCGGCAGGACGATCCGCCCCGAAACCGGTGTCTGCAATCCGGCAATTGCGCGCAGCAAGGTCGTCTTGCCGATTCCGTTGGGGCCGCGCAGGATCAGCGCCTGACCGGCCGCCAGCGTCAGGCTGACGCCGTCGAGCACCGGCACCCCGCCACGCGCCACGGTTATGTTGTTGAGTTCAAGCATCCTGCCTCAGCGGTATCCTATCGGACGATGAAGGCAAAGGGGCCGTCAGACCGGCAGGAGCGCCGCAGCGATACGGCGACCCTCGGACAAAAGCACATTATAGGTGCGCGCCGCCGCAGGGCTGTCCATCGCCTCGACGCCAATACCTGCGGCCTCTATGCGGGTGCGAAAACTTGCCGGCAGATGCGCGATGGTCCGGCCCGTGCCGATGAACAGCACGTCGATGCTGTCGACCATGGCCAGAAGCGGGGCCAAATCGTCATAGCCGCCCCAGCTTTTCGCGCCTGTGGCGGTGACCATCACGGCTCCTTCGATTCGCTCGCCGCCGACCCGAAAAAAACCAGATCCGTAGCCGTCGATCGGGCGGGCCGTGCCGAATTCAACCTCGTGCAGGCGTGCCACGGCGCGCCCGTCACTTGCCGTTGGAGGCGAACTGGGTGCCAGCGGGGCTGTCATCCTTCTTGCCCCAGTCACGCTTCACGCCGAGATAAAGGACCACGTTCTTGGCCACATAGATCGACGAATAAGTACCCACGATCACGCCCCAGGTCATGGCAAAGACAAAACCCCGGATCACGTCGCCACCCAAGATCAAGAGCGCGATCAGCGCAATCAGCGTCGTTCCCGATGTCATCACCGTCCGGCTGAGGGTTTCGTTGGCCGACAGGTTGCACAGATCGCGCAGCGGGGTTTTCTTGTACTTGGTCAGGTTTTCGCGCAACCGGTCGAATACCACCACGGTATCGTTGATCGAATAGCCCAGAATGGTCAGCAGGGCCGCGATGATGGTCAGATCGAACTTGATCTGGAAAAGCGCGAAAATGCCGATTGTCAGGGCGATGTCATGGACAAGTGCGGCCACCGCACCAAGGGCGAACTGCCACTCAAACCGCAGCCAGATATAGACCACGATGGCAAAGACCCCGGCCAGAACCGACAGAACCGCTGTCTTGATCAATTCGCCCGAGACCTTGGGCCCCACCGATTCCACCGACGGAAAGGTGATCGAGGGATCAACCCCCTGCAAGGCCGCCTCGATACTGGCGACCGTTTCAGGGGTGACGGCTTCGCTGCCTTCCTGCGCCTGGATGCGCAACATCGCCACATGCTGATCAGCGCGGAAGGTCGGGTCATATACTTCGGTGATCGACACATCGCCCAGGTTCAGCGGCTGCACGGCGGCACGGTAGGCTCCGACATCGACCGGTGTCACGGAATCGGTACGGATCGTGGTGCCGCCCTTGAAATCAATGCCGAAATTCAGACCCATGACGACCGCCAGAATGACAGCCACAATCGACGCGACAAATGAACCGCCGAAAGTCAAAGTGGCCCAGCGGAAAAAATCGATATTGGTGTTATCGGGGACGAGTTTCAGACGATAAGCCATTTCAGCCCCTCAAAGTTCGATATGTTTCGGACGCCGCCGGTCAAACCAGGTGACAACGAAAAGCCGGGTGACGTAAATCGCGGTAAAGACCGAGGTGACGAGGCCGACAACCAGCGTGACGGCAAAACCCTTGACCGGGCCCGAGCCGAGCATGAAGAGGATCAAGGCGGTCAGGAATGTGGTGATATTGGCGTCCACAATCGCCGACATGGCCTTTTCATAGCCAAGCTCGATGGCCCGCGCCGGTCCGCGCGCGGTTTTCATCTCTTCGCGGATACGCTCGAACACCAGCACATTGGCATCTACCGCCATGCCCACGGTCAGCACGATCCCGGCGATCCCCGGCAAGGTCAGCGTCGCCCCGATGGCCGACAGCACCCCGAACAACATCATGATGTTGATCCCCAGTGCGACGGACGCGAAAACGCCAAACAGCCCATAGACCGCGATCATGAAGGCCACGACAGCAATGATACCAACGATTGCGGCGATGCGGCCCGCGTCGATACTGTCCTGGCCCAGTTCCGGGCCAATGGTACGTTCTTCCAAAAAGTTCATTTTGGCTGGAAGCGCCCCTGCCCGCAGCAGGATCGCCAGATTGGTCGATTCCTCGACGGTGAAATTGCCGGTGATGATCCCCGACCCGCCGGCAATATGGCTCTGGATGCGCGGTGCCGAGATGACTTCGCTATCGAGCACGATGGCGAAAAGCTGGCCGATATTGGCCGCCGTGTAATCGCCAAATTTCCGCGCCCCCGTGGTGTTGAACCGAAATCCCACGGCGGGGCGACCGTTCTGATCAAACTCGGGGCGCGCGTCGACTAGCTCTTCTCCGGTCACAACCGGCGTGTCCTCGAGAATGTAAAACACGCCCTTTTCGTCAAGCGACGGGTAGATCACGTTGCCCGGCGGGGCGATTTCGCCCTCATTCGTGGTCCGTCCGACAACCGGGTGAAAGGTCAGTTGCGCTGTCGTGCCGATCAAGGTCTTCAATTCACCCGCCGACCCGATTCCCGGCACCTGGATGAGAATCCGGTCATCGCCCTGACGCTGGATCGAGGGTTCGCGCGTGCCGGTTCCGTCGACTCGGCGGCGGATGATTTCCAGCGATTGCTGCATGGTGCGCGTATCGGTGGCCGCGCGTTCGGCCTCGCTGAGGGTGATGACCAGTTGATTGCCATCCCCCCGCACCGCCAGATCGCGCTGGCCCACACCGGTCAGCGTGACGATCGCGCTCGACATTCCATTGGCAACCTCGATCGCCTTGGCCATGGCGTCGGGTTTCTCGATCTGAATGCGCAGCTCGTCGGGGTTCGACGGCGCGCGACGAATGCCGCCCAGTTCGGCCCGCTCGGCCGAAAGCGCCTTGCGCATTTCGGGCCAGAGCCCGTCCATGCGCGCCTTGTAGACATCGGCCACCTGCACCTCGGCCAGAAGCTGCGCGCCACCGCGCAGATCGAGCCCCAGATTGACGATGGAAGAAGGCAGAAACTCGGGCCACAAGGCCAGATCGGCCGCAAGCTCGGGCGTCGCGGCCCCCGTTGCCTCGATCCGCGCGGCCGCGTCATTATGGCGCTCGACGCGGTTGTAAAAACCATTGGGAATCGCCGTCAACACGCCCAGGGCACAAATCCCCCAGATGACGATCCGTTTCCAGAGGGGAATTTGCAGCATGGTTGCAGAGCTCGATTTCTGTCAGGCGATCAGGAAAATTTATTTGTTGGCGGCCGCAGGCTCGGTCTTCGACAAAACCGTGGCAATGGTCGACCGGATGATGCGCACCTTGATGCCTTCGGCAATCTCCACTTCCAGCTCGCCATCTTCCTTGACCTTGGAAACCTTGCCGACGATGCCGCCTTGGGTGATCACCTGATCGCCCCGGCGCAGCGCCTCGACCATGGCCTTGTGTTCCTTCAGCTTTTTCTGCTGCGGCCGGATCAGAAGGAAATACATGATGGCAAAGATCAGGATCAGCGGCAGGAACTGGGTCAGCGCACCGGCAGCACCGGCGCCTCCGGCGGCCTGAGCAAAGGCGGGGGTTACGAACATCGGGCGTCCTTTGGTTGGGTCCGGGGCGTCAGGTGCCCCCATTGTTGCGCGGGGAACCTATAGACGACCCGCCGGGTTTGCAAGCAGAGGCGGGGAGGA
>JBATDH010000439.1:0-3318 GCA_049663365.1 Albidovulum sp.
GCCATGTGTTTTCCATCGACGGCAATTACGACCTGTCGCCGAAACTGACGCTGGGCGGCAAGTATGGCTATCGACTCAGCCAGGTTGCCCCGCGTGGCACCACGGTTTTTGCGGACGAAACCGCCCACCTGGGCATCGTCCGGCTTGACTGGCACGTCGTGCACAAATGGGACATCCTGGGCGAGGCACGGATGCTTTATACCCAGCAATCCGACACCACCGAAACCGGTGCGCTGCTGGCGGCTTACCGTCATATCGGCAACAACGCCAAGATCGGTATGGGCTATGAATGGGGGCGGGTTTCGGACAATCCGCTGAATATCGACTATACCGGTGCCGGGATATTCCTGAACCTTATCGCGAAATTCTGACGGGGACTTTACGTCTTTCGTTCCATTCTCTTTGATTTGGACAAAAATACTTCAGGATTCGGGGGCAGCGCCCCCGGCTCCGGGCAGCCAAATACCCCGACCTCAAACCTTCAGATCATAGGTGACCCATTTGGTCTGTAAGGCCATCCGGTCATAGACCCCGCGCGCGCGGGTATTGTCCTCGGCGGTGATCCAGCGGATCACCGACCAGCCGCGCTTTTGCCCCTCCGATCGTACCGCCTCGATCAGGGCATCGGCCACACCGGTCCCCCGCGCTGCCGGGTCCACGAACAGATCATCGAGAAACCCGCCCACCGTTGCCGACAGGGGCCGCGCGAAGGGACGAAAATGCGTGAGGCCCAGCAAATGGCCGTCGGGTGCGGCGGCTACAAAGCCGCAGGTTTCGTGGTCCGGATCATTGATCCAACCCCAGACTGTCTGCCGCATCGCAGGCGTCTGGGCAACCTTATAGAATTCCGCATAACCCTGATAGAGCCGCTCCCATTCGGGGCGGTCCGCCTCACTCACGTCGCGTATCTCAAAGGCCATTGCCGTCCCCCTCACAGATTGAACACCCGGCTCGGATGCAGCTCGCCCGATTTGTAGACCCCCACCGCCACCGGCTGGCCCTGATAGCTGGCCCAGGCCTCGTCACCGTATTCGACATCCGCCGCGATCACCATGCCGGGGTTGCCGTTCCTCAGCCGCGCCGCGCCTTCCGGCGTCGCCTTCAACTCGCTCAACTCGGCCAACCCGACCGCCAGCGGCAGCAACAGCGCGTCGAGCGCGTCAGTGCGGGCCAGTTCCTCGACCCGCGCCGGCGTCACCCCGTCTGAGCATTCAAACGGCCCCGACCATTCGCGGCGCAGGCTGACCACATGACCAAGGCAGCCCAAAGCCGCCCCCAGATCACGGGCGACAGAGCGCACATAGCCGCCCTTGCCGCAGACCATTTCCAATTCGACCGTATCGGCATCGGGGCGCGCGATAATCTCGAGGCTTTCGACCCACAATTCGCGCGCGGCCAGGTCCATCTCTTCACCGGCGCGGGCCAGCGCATAGGCGCGCTCGCCCTCGACCTTGACGGCGGAAAACTGCGGCGGCACCTGCATGATATTGCCGCGAAACGCGGGCAGGGCGGCGCGGATATCGTCGTCCGAGGGTCGTGCCCCGGATGTGGCGATCACCTCGCCTTCGGCGTCGTCAGTATTGGTGGCCACCCCCAGCCGCACGGTGAACCGGTAGCATTTCAGCGCATCGGTGATATAGGGCACGGTCTTGGTCGCCTCGCCCAAAGCCACCGCCAGCACGCCGGTCGCTGCCGGGTCGAGCGTGCCCGCGTGCCCGGCCTTTTTCGCGTCAAACGCCCAGCGCACCTTGTTGACTACCGCGGTCGAGGTGATGCCCGCCGGTTTGTCGACCACCAGCCAGCCGGAAATGTCGCGGCCCTTCTTGCGTGCCATGTTCTGCCCTTTGTTCTGCGCAACCCGCCTGCTACTCACTCGCGTGGCAGAGGTCAATCCACCGGCACCAGGAGCCCCACCATCGGCCCCATGGGAAAGCCGAAATCATCGCGCCCCAGTTCTGGCGCATAGAGGCGCGAAATGTTGCCGTCGAAGTAAAGCGCATCAGGTGCCCCCAGCCCGTCGCGGAACAGACGGGCGAAATCGTGAAAACTGACCGTCCGGTCCGACTGCACGAACCAGGCTGTCTGGCCGTCCTGCGACACCCCGACCCCGTTGCGCACAAAGCGCGACTCGGAGTCCTTCAAAAACCGCGGATGCAGCACGCCCGCCATCACCAGCAAGGGGCCCGACTGACTGGCAAACCGGCACTCGGGGCGGGCAGTGTCGAAGGCCAGTGTTTCCTGCACCACGAACCGGGCATCGGTGACACAGAAAACCCCGTTCGGCAGCAGCCCGAAATTGCCCGGCCCGGCACTGCGCACCAGCCGCGATATTTCCTGCCCGTCTTCGACATATAGCCCGACCGGACTGCGGTCGGGGTGATACATGCCCGCGTTCATCGCAAAGCCCAGCGCCTTGCCGTCGGCGGCCGCGACATCGCGCAACCGCTCGAAGGTGCCAAGCGGCTGGCCATCGGGGCCGTTCAGAAACAGTCGCAGATCGTTGCCGAAGGGCACCTGGCAGACGGCATAAGTCTCGGCCTCGAAAACCATGTCGCGACAGGTCTCGGCAGTTGCAGCCCCCGCCAGAAGCCAGACCGCAGCAATAGCGGCGCTAAACCGGTTCATCGTCGTCGTCATCCCGCCGGGCAATATCGCGCTGCACCTTTTCATCGGCCAGCAGGCGGCGGGTTTCATCCATCTGATCGAAGGTATGATCAATGGCAAAGCGCAGTTCAGGCGCGAATTTCAGCGTCATGCCCTTGACCACCGCGTGGCGCAATTCGCCCTTGCTTTGCCGCAGCGCCAGCAGCGCCTCTTCGGCACCCTGTCCGCCCAGGGGCAGCACATAGGCGGTGGCGATGCGCAGATCGGGCGACATGCGTACCTCGCCGACGGTGATCATCATGCGCGCCAGATCGGGGTCATGCACATCGCCGCGCGACAAAACCTCGGACAGGGTGCGTCGGATCAGTTCGCCAACCCGAAGCTGACGCTGCGAAGGGCCGGAGCCGGATGAAAAGCGGTTTTTTGCCATGACGCCGGTTTAGGCCAAGTGCCCGGCGCCCGCAACGGGGGCTTTGCCAATCGGCGCCGATGCGGCTAAACCGGGCCGACATCAGCGGCGAAGGAAAAATCATGACCGACAGCAGCGATTTGCCCGGCATCGTCGTGACCGGCGCGTCGGGCCGCATGGGCCAGACTTTGGTGCGCGCGGTGGCGGCATCCGACAAAATGCGGCTGGTCGGCGCGGTCGAACGCGCGGGCCATGACTGGATCGGGGCCGATCTCGGGCAGGCGATGGGCGGGGCGGCCATGGGC
>JBATDH010000440.1:0-1815 GCA_049663365.1 Albidovulum sp.
GCCCATATGACCGCGGTCCTGATCGGCGCAGGCGAGGCCGAGTACAAAGGTCAAACCCTGCCTGGCCTTGAGGCGCTCGAATTCGCCGGGCTGACACCGGTCCCGCTGGGGCCAAAAGAAGGCCTCGCCTTCATCAACGGCACCCAGTTTTCCACCGCCTTCGCGTTGGCCGGGCTTTTCGATGGCTGGCGTGCGGCACAGGCCGCCCTTGTCACCTCGGCGCTGTCCACCGATGCCATCATGGGCTCGACCGCCCCCCTGCAACCCGAGATCCATGCCCTGCGCGGTCACGCGGGCCAGATCGAGGCCGCCGCGTCGCTCCGCGCCCTCCTCGACGGCTCCGAAATTCGCGAAAGCCACCGGATCGACGACACCCGCGTCCAGGACCCCTACTGCATCCGCTGCCAGCCCCAAGTCACCGGGGCAGCGATGGACGTGCTGCGCATGGCCGCCCGCACGCTGGAGGTGGAGGCCAACGCCGCCACCGACAATCCGCTGGTGCTCACCCAAACCGGCATGATCGTCTCGGGCGGCAATTTTCACGCCGAACCGGTGGGATTTGCGGCCGACATGATCGCCCTCGCGCTGGCCGAAATCGGTGCCATCGCCCAGCGCCGGGTGGCGCTGATGGTCGATCCGACGCTTTCCCACGACCTGCCGCCGTTCCTGACGCCCAATCCCGGCCTCAACTCGGGCTATATGATCGCCGAAGTAACCACGGCAGCTTTAATGAGTGAAAACAAGCACATCGCCATGCCCTGCGTCACCGACAGCACCCCCACCAGCGCCAATCAGGAAGACCACGTCTCCATGGCCGCCCACGGCGCGCGCCGCCTCGGCCGCATGGTCGACAACCTCGACCGCATCCTCGGCGTCGAACTCCTCTGCGCCGTCCAGGGCATCGAATTCCGCGCGCCCTTGCAGACCAGCGCCCCGCTGGCACGGGTCATCGCCCGCCTGCGCCAGGACGTGTTGACCCTTGGCGAGGACCGCACCCTTGCCCCCGATATCGAAACCGCGGCGCTGCTTGTCGCCAACAGCGACATCGCGGCGGCCACGGGCATAACCCTGCCGCAACTCAGCGAAACGCCATGACCGTCGATGAATTTCGCACCCTCGCACGCGCCCAGCCCGAAGCCGTGGAATCGGCCCATTTCGGCCAACCCGATTTCCGCGTCGGCAATAAAATCTTTGCGGGCCTAGATCGCAGCAATTCCCTTGGCACGTTGAAACTCACACCCGAAGATCAGTCGCTGCTGATCGAGGCTTGTGGCAATGCGGCCTTTCCCGCCGCAGGCAGTTGGGGGGCCAAAGGCTGGACCAAGATTGCGCTTGCCGATGTCAGCGCCGCCGATCTCGGATTCTGGATGCAGCGCGCCTGGCACATCACCGCCCCCCCGAGCCTGCTGCGCCGACACGACATCGTTGAAGATTAAACGCCCGACCGGCACCCAGCCGATCCTACCGCGACAGGAGAAAAGCCATGAATGACCGCAAGAACGCCCGCGACATCTATCCGCCCACCGGCACCACCCTTACCGCCAAAAGCTGGCAGACCGAGGCACCCTTGCGGATGCTGATGAACAACCTCCACCCCGATGTCGCCGAAAACCCCCATGAACTGGTGGTCTATGGCGGCATCGGCCGCGCCGCCCGCACCTGGGGCGATTTCGACCGCATCGTCGCCACCCTGAAAAACCTCGAGGCCGACGAAACCCTGATCGTGCAATCCGGCCGCCCCGTCGCGGTCATCCGCACCCACGCCGATGCCCCCCGAGTGCTCATCGCCAATTCCAACCTAGTGCCGCATTGGGC
>JBATDH010000441.1:0-13716 GCA_049663365.1 Albidovulum sp.
ACCAATACCCGCGCGACGCCGGAGCCTGTACGGATATCACAGCCAGCGCGTCTCGCCGAGGCGGCAAAGGCATCGGCGACGGCACCCATGCCGCCCATCGGCAAGCTTGCATCGCCGCCATTGCCCAGCCGGTACATCAGCGAAAAGACCGTGCCGGGCGACCGTGGCCCGGCATAGCTGCCGCGTACTGCATCTGCCGCAATGGCACCGGCCAGTGGGCCGTCGTCGAAGTCGTCCAGCAGCAGGTCATAGACGTTTGACAGCAAGATGCGCAGAAATTCCCGCATATCCTTTTTGCCCAGCCGCTTGAGGTCAAGCCCGAGCTTGGCAAGACCGGCAAGCTCTTTCAGGTTTCCCTTCTCCAGCCATCCATCGACAAGGGCGGGGGGGGCTTTTGCCGACATCTGCCCAAGAATTCCTGCAAAACGTTGCAGTCGGCTATAGGTTTCAGCGAATGTTGCCGCTTCCGGATGTTCCGATCCATCGGCGAAGCGGACGTTTTGCCCGTGAATGACCACATGCCGACCATCTTCGGCCAGTGAAACGGTCGGCAGGCCGGTTGTTTTCAGGCCATCAATACCCAATTGTCGCATAACTTTGGGGTTCAGATTGTAAAGCAGATGGGCGATCTGCGGCACCCGGACGCCGGGCGCTATTTCGGCATTGCGCGCCATGCCGCCAATGGTCTGGCTGCGCTCTATCACGCAGACCGATTTGCCTTTGCCCGCCAATGTCGTGGCTGCCGCCAGCCCGTTGTGACCGGCACCGATAACCACCACATCGAAATTTGTCTTGGCCGGGTTCATTGCAGCAGCCCTTTCACGCGGCGTGGCTGGGCATCAATTTGCCCTTGCCGATGGTTCGCAAAATTTCGCGCGCGGCATTGGCACCCGGAGCGGCCATGACACCACCGCCGGGATGGGCCGAAGACCCGACGATATATAGGCCGTCAATTGGCGTGTCGTATTGCGCGTAGCCAGGGACGGGGCGGTTGAACAGCAACTGATCGAAGGTCAGTTCGCCCTGAAAGATGTTGCCTTCGGTCAGGCCGACCTCATTCTCGATGTCCCAGGGGGTGCGGATTTCCGCATGAACAACATGCTTGCGAATGTCAGGGCAGCATTGTTCGATCTTGTCAAACACACAATCGGCAAAGGCCTTGCGGGTGGTCTCTGTCCAGTTTTCGCCGCTGCGAACCCCGTCAACCTTCAGATCATAGGGCGCATACTGGACGAAAACCGTCATCATATGCTTGCCCGGCGGGGCCATCGTCGGATCGATCTGGGTGGGGATCAGCATGTCGAAATAGGGGTTTTGGGACCAGAGCCCGTCTTTCCAGTCGTCATAGGCGCGCTCCAGCTCGTTCAGCGTCGTGGAACAATGCATGTCGCCCTTGAGAAAGGGGGCACCGGCAGGCGCCGCCGGAAAGTCAGGCATCGCGTCAAGAGCGATGTTCAGTTTTCCTGACGAACCCCTGATCTTGAACCGCTCCACCGCCCTGGTGAAATCGGCGGGCAGGGCAGCGCGGTCAACGTGCTTCAGGAACGTGCGCTTCACATCCATGTTCGACGCGATGATGGGCGCGGTGTATTCGTCGCCGTTTTCAAGCGCTACGCCGACGGCCTTTCCGTCCCGGATCAAGAACTGGTCAACCCCTGAGCCGGTGACAATCTTGCCGCCCGCTTCCTCAAATGCGGCACCAAGCGCATTAGATATCGCCCCCATTCCGCCGCGCGCAAACCCCCAGGCCCCGATCGCCCCGTCAACATCGCCCATATAGTGATGCAAGAGCACATAGGCGGTTCCGGGCGAATAGACGCCAAGACCGGTGCCGATAATGCCCGACCCGGCCAGATGGGCTTTGATCAGATCACATTCAAAATGCTCATCAAGGAAATCGCCGATGGACATCGTCCAGAACCGCAATGTCTCCGCCAATGCGCGCGCGCCGAGCCCGTACGCCTGTTTCACCATGAACAGCAATTCCGAAATGTCGCGGGGTTTGAGCGAGGTGGGGTCCGGGGCATTGCGCAACAGAAAGGGCCGGATGAACCGGCATTGCCGGATCACCGTCTGGCTGAACCGGGTATAGGCGTCGACGTCGCGGGCGGAATGGCGGGCAATCTCGCGCCGCAGCGCGTCGTGATCCGACATATAAGCGAAATAGTCGCCATCCCCGGTAAAGCTCGCGCCCCCTTCATAGGGGATTACCTGCAATCCGAACCGGGGCAGTTCGAGGTCGCGCACGATTTCGCGCCGCAAGAGCGAGCAGACATAGGAGCAGTTCGAATAGGTCCAGCCCTCATGCAGCGACCTGCTGACCGCCGCGCCGCCGATCCAGTCGTTTTTCTCAATGACCAGCACCTTCAATCCGGCCTTCGCCAGATAGCAAGCCGTGGTCAACCCGTTGTGACCGGCCCCCGCCACGATGGCGTCATAGCTGCTGCGCTTACCCAATGAAGGACTCCTTGAATTTTCCCGAGATTAGCCTAGTGGCAAATGGCCGTAAAGTTCTTTGAGCGCTCAAATAAAAAAATTGCTGCTGACACCTGCACCCATTTGTGAAAAACCGGTGTTGTAAGAAACGAAAGACCAAGACATGAGCAGCACGGCCCCCATCGAACCCAAGCCCCGCAAGGAACGCACGAAAAATGCCGACAAGCGCCGCCAGCAACTGCTGACGGCGACGCTGCGCTCGATTGTCTCGAATGGTCTGACCAAGACAACCCTTGCAACTGTGGCTACCGAGGCGGGGTTGTCGCAGGGCGTTGCGGTCTTTTACTTCCATTCCAAGACCGGGTTGCTGACCGAGGCGCTGCGCGAGCAGTATCAGATCTATGAAGACAACTGGAAAACCCTGGTGGCCAAGGCCGGCCCCGACCCTCTGGACCAATTGCTGGCGATGATCAAAGCGGATTTCGCCCCCAAGATTTGCGGCCCCGAAGCCCTGTCAATCTGGTTCGCATTCTGGGGTGAGCAGAAGTTCACCCCACAATATGCCGAAATCTCGGCGCAGTTCGACAACAGCCGGACCGCCGCGATCCGTCAGATATGCCGGAAACTGGTAGCCGACACACCCGCAGGGCGGGCCGATATGGTTGCGGCCTGGATTGATACGTTTACCGATGGCTACTGGCAAAAACTTCACCTTTTTCCCCGGACGGAAACCCGTGAAATGGCGATTTCCGCGACCCTGGCCCTTATCGCGCAATTGATGCCGGAACACGCCGCACGCCTGAACCTGACGACCTGAGACGGCGTCTTTTCGGATTCGCGCCCATTTTGATGCCAGCACCCTTGACGTGGTTTCAACTCGGTATAGTCTGTACCCACATTGGCGAAGAGCCACGTGGCAAACAGGCCCTGAATGTTGATCCTATGCGGTCAGCGTCAGGGCCTGTTTGATTTGGGGGTTGCTGGATGGCTGCAAAGCGGCAGATCGAACTTGGATTGCTCTATTCGCGTTCGGGCGGTTACGCGCTGATATCGGAGGCCAGCCGGGCAGGGGCCGTGGCGGCGATTGCGGCGGTCAATGCCGACCCTGATCTTGATCTTTCCTTTGTGCCGGTAGAGCGTGATCCGGGGGGCAATGCCGATGCTTACGGCCCGCTTTGCGACGATATCCTGCGCAACAGCACTGCCCGTCATGTGATCGGCTGTGTGACCTCCTGGAGCCGGAAAGAGGTCATTCCGGTGCTGGAAAAGCGCGGCGGAACCCTGTGGTATCCGCTTCCCTACGAAGGTTTCGAGGCCTCGGATCATGTTGTCTACACCCATGCCTGCCCGAACCAGCATCTTTTGCCGCTGCTCGACTGGGCGATGCCGGAATATGGCCGCCGCGCCTATCTGACCGGGTCGAACTATATCTGGGGCTGGGAAATGAACCGCCTGGCGCGTGAATACGTCACCGGTGCAGGCGGCGAGATTCTGGGCGAACGCCACCTGCCGCTGGGTTCGCGCGAAGTCGGGCGCATCGTCGAGGAAATCCGACATGCCAAACCGGATTTCATTCTTAACAACCTGGTCGGCACATCGACCTACGAATTCCTGAACGCCATGCACCATCTTGGCAGGTCGGATGCCGATTTCGCGCCCGGTCGCTGCCCGATCCTGTCTTGCAATCTGACCGAGGCCGAGTTTCCGGCCTTGGGCGCGGCCGCCGAAGGTCTGGTTGCGGCGGGGCCTTACTTTCGTGGCGCAAGGGGCTGGCCGGGCAGGGGAACGTTCACCTCGTCGCACGAAGCGGCGGCCTTTGCGGCGGTCACTGAACTTGCGCGGTTATTGAACGGACAGCCCGGTGCCGAAGCGCTGGACCTGCCGGCGCTGCTTGGCGATGATCCGCGTGGGCTGGTCGATCCGGCAACCCATCATACGGCACTGCCGGTCCTTGTCGCGCGCGTTGAAGGCGGGGTGTTTCAAATTGTGAAGGCGCTGCCCGCCGTCGCGGGAGACCCCTATCTTGGCCGCACGCGACCAGCGCCCGCTCAGCCGCAGTTGAGGGTCGTGTCATGAAACGGCGTGCGCTGCGCATCCAGAACCTCGGCGGCGCGAAGGCCGTCATATTGCACCGACCGCATCATCTGGTGCAGGCGCTCGAACGCCAGTTGCGCGCCATTGGACTGGATGTCGTGCAGGTCTGGCCCGAACTGGGGCCGGAGGGGTTGGGAGCGGATTTCGTCTTTTTTGACGCCGATATGGGCCATGACGATCAGTTCCCCTGGCCAGCTGGCGCAAGCCCGATGCCGATGATCGCGCTGATCGGGTCCGAGGCGCCGGGCCGCATCGAATGGGCGCTGCGCGCCGGGGCCCATGCTCAGATGCTCAAACCCGTGGGCGACAGCGGGGCCTATTCGGCGCTGCTGATCGCCCGCGATACCTTCGATGTGCAGCGCGCCCTTTCAGTGGAAATCGCCGATCTGCGCAAGCGGCTCGATGAACGGCAAACGGTGGTGCGCGCGGTCACGGTGCTGGCGGCCCGGTCGGGGCATTCTGATGCCGCCGCCTATGATCAGTTGCGCCAGATGGCGATGGCATGGCGCGTGACCTTCGAAGAAGCGGCGGCGCGGGTCGTGGCCCGGATGACGGAACGGCAGGGTGATGGCGATGACCGACGCAATCGCGGTTGAGCCGCATAAACCGACCGGCGCGGTGGCGCGGCTGTTGCAGCGCAAGCTGGCGCTCTTGGGAATTTTTCTTATCGTGGTCGTCGTGCTCGGCGCGACTTTCGCGCCTTTCATTGCGCCCTACGCGCCGGACGACCAGCATTTCGACGGGCTGACGATCGAAGGCGCACCGCTGGCACCCAATGAAACCTACATCCTCGGCACCGATCTGCTGGGCCGCGACCTCTTCACCCGCATCCTCTATGGCGCGCGAACCTCGCTGATCATCGGGGTGGTGGCCAATGGGCTCGCGTTGGTCATCGGCACGCTGGTCGGCATTACGGCGGGCTATTTCCGTGGCTGGGTCGGGTCGGTGCTGATGCGCTTCACCGATCTGATGATGGCCTTTCCGGCGTTGTTGCTGGCGATCTGCCTCGCGGCGATCTTTCACCCTTCGCTGTGGATCGTCGCCATCGTCATCGCGCTGGTAAACTGGGTGCAGACGGCGCGGGTGATCTATACCCAGACAAGTTCGCTGGCCGAACGCGATTTCATCGCGGCCGAACGCACGCTGGGTGCCGGCAACGCGCGTATCCTCTTTCACCACATCCTGCCGCATCTGGTGCCGACCGTCATCGTCTGGGGCACGCTGGGGATTTCGACCACGGTCCTGCTGGAGGCGACGCTGTCATTTCTGGGGGTTGGCGTGCAGCCGCCCACGCCAAGCTGGGGCAACATCATTTTCGAAAACCAGACCTATTTCCAGTCGGCGCCCTGGCTGGTCTTTTTGCCCGGTGCCGCGATCATTCTGCTGGCGCTGGCCTTCAACCTGGTGGGCGACGCGCTGCGTGACGTGCTCGACCCGATGCAAAGGGGGCGCGACTAGGTCATGGCCGCCTATCTGTTCCGCCGCCTTTTGCAATCGGCACTGATCCTGCTGGGGGTCAGTTTCATCACCTTCGTGCTGCTTTACGTCCTGCCCGCCGACCCGGTGCGGCAGATCGCCGGGCGGTCGGCCACGGCCCAGACGGTCGAGAATATCCGCCGCGAACTGGGGCTGGATCAGCCGTTTGTCATTCAGTACGGACGCTATCTGTGGGGCATGGTTCAGGGCGATCTCGGGCGCAGTTACCTGCAAAAGACCGAAGTGGCCGCGCTGATTGCTTCGCGCCTGCCCGCGACGCTGCTGCTGATGCTGGGGGCAATCGCCTGTGAACTGGTGATCGGTCTGACAATGGGTGTCTTTGCCGCGCTGAAGCGCGGGACGACGCTGGATCACAGCCTGATGATGATGTCCTTCGTCACCGTATCAGCCCCGCAATTTGTCGTGGGCCTGCTGCTGCTATATGTCTTCGCGGTGCAGCTTGGCTGGTTTCCGATTGGCGGCTATGGCACTTTTGCCCATCTCGTGCTGCCGTCTCTGACGCTCGGCATCCTGGGGTCGGGCTGGTACAGCCGGATGATGCGGTCCTCGATGCTCGATGTGCTGCGCGCCGATTTCATCCGCACCGCGCGCGCCAAGGGTCTGACGCGGACGCGGATCGTGCTGGCCCATGCCCTGCCCAATGCCATCCTGCCGGTCATTGCCATGATCGGCATCGACATCGGCATTTTCATGGGCGGGATCGTCGTCGTCGAATCCGTCTTTGGCTGGCCGGGTATCGGGCAGCTTGCCTGGCAGGCGATCCAGCGCGTCGACATTCCGATCATCATGGGCGTCACGCTGGTTTCGGCGACTGCCATTGTTCTGGGCAACCTTCTGGCCGATCTGATCACGCCTTTTATCGACCCTCGCATCAAACTGAAGTAACCAACAGGAGAGAGAAAATGAAACGACTGCTTGCCTCAACCGCTGTCATGATGGCCCTGGCGATGCCCGCGCTGGCCCAGGATTACACGCCCGATCCGAATGCCCAGGCGGGCGGGTCGATCGTCATCACCTACAAGGACGATGTGGCAACGCTGGACCCGGCCATCGGTTATGACTGGCAGAACTGGTCGATGATCAAGTCGCTTTATGACAGCCTGATGGATTATGTTCCCGGCACCACCACGCTGCGCCCCGGCCTGGCCGAAAGCTATGATATTTCGCCCGACGGGCTGGTCTATACCTTCCATTTGCGTCCGGGCGTGAAATTCCACAACGGCCGCGAAATGACGGCGGAGGACGTGAAATATTCGCTCGACCGGGTGACCAATCCGGCGACGCAATCGCCCGGTGCGGGCTTCTTTGCCTCGATCGCCGGGTTCGATGCGGCGGGGGATGCGGGGCTGTCGGGGGTAACTGTGGTGGACCCGCTGACCGTGCAGATCACGCTGAGCCGCCCGGATGCGACCTTCCTGCATGTCATGGCGATCAACTTCTCGTCCGTCGTGCCGAAGGAAGCGGTGGAAGAATTCGGGGCCGATTTCGGCAAGCATCCGGTGGGCACCGGTGCCTACAAGATGACGGAATGGACACTGGGTCAACGGCTGGTGTTCGAAAAGAACCCCGATTTCTGGATGCCGGGTGTGCCCTATCTGGATCAGATCGTGTTCGAGGTGGGGCAGGAACCCGTCGTCGCCCTGCTGCGGTTGCAGAATGGCGAGGTTGACGTGCCCGGCGATGGCATCCCGCCCGCCAAGTTCACCGAAGTGATGGCAGACCCTGCTCAGGCCGCGCGGGTGGTGCAGGGCGGACAGTTGCACACCGGCTATATCACGCTGAACGTCACGATCCCGCCGTTTGACAACCCGGATGTCCGCAAGGCCGTCAACATGGCGATCAACAAGGACCGCGTGGTGCAGATCATCAATGGTCGCGCCGTGCCTGCTAACCAGCCGCTGCCGCCGTCGATGCCCGGCTATACCGAAGGCTATGCGGGCTATGCCTATGACGTTGAGGGTGCCAAGGCGCTTTTGGCCGGGGCCGGTCTGGCCGACGGGTTTGAGACGGACCTTTACGCCATGAACACCGACCCGAACCCGCGGATTGCCCAGGCCATCCAGCAGGATCTGGCGGCGATCGGCATCAAGGCCAATATCCAGTCGCTGGCGCAGGCCAACGTGATCGAGGCGGGCGGGGCCGGCACCGCGCCGATGATCTGGTCGGGCGGCATGGCCTGGATCGCCGACTTCCCCGATCCGTCCAACTTCTACGGCCCGATCCTGGGTTGTTCGGGTGCGGAAGAGGGCGGCTGGAACTGGTCGAAATACTGCAATGCCGATCTGGATGCGATGGCCGTGGCGGCCGACAGCATGTTCGATCCGGCCAAATCGGCCGAGCGTCTGGCGCTGTGGTCTGACGTCTATATGGGCGTGATGGAAGATGCGCCCTGGGCGCCGGTCTTCAACGAAGAGCGCTATACGATGAAGTCCGAACGCATGGGCGGCGAGGATGCGCTCTATGTCGATCCGGTCTCGATCCCGGTCAACTATGACTATGTCTGGGTCAAGCAGTAAGATGTGCAAGGCTTGCGACTACACCATCCACGGCGCGCAGCACCATTTCGGCTGGGACAATTCCCTGACCCCGGCGCTGCGCGTCGACCCCGGATCGACGATCCGTTTTGAGTGTCAGGATTCATCGGCGGGCCAGCTTGGCCCGTCGTCAAAGCTTCAGGATGTGGTCGATCTCGATTTCGGCAAGATCAACCCGGTCTCTGGCCCGATCTATGTCGAGGGGGCCGAACCAGGCGATGCGCTGAAAATCACCATCGACAGCTTTGCCCCGCGCAGCTTCGACGGCAAGGGATTTGGCTGGACCGCTAACATCCCCGGCTTTGGCCTGCTCGCGGATCAGTTCACCGATCCGGCCCTGACGCTCTGGTCCTACGATCCGCAAAGCCTTGCCCCGGCGCTTTGGGGCAAGGAGGGCCGCGTGCCGCTGAAACCCTTCGCCGGGACCATCGGCAATGCCTTGGCCGAGGCGGGGTTGCATTCGGTCGTCCCGCCCCGGCGGGTCGGTGGCAATCTCGACATCCGCGATCTGGCGGGGGGGACGGTGCTTTACCTGCCGGTCGAAGTGGCGGGTGCGCTGTTCAGTGTTGGAGACACCCACGCGGCGCAAGGCGATGGCGAGGTCTGCGGCACGGCGATTGAAAGCCCGATGGATGCCGTTCTGACGCTCGATCTGGTCAAGGGTGCGAACCTCAAGACCCCGCGGTTCACCACACCGGGGCCGGTGACGCGGCATCTCGACGCGAAGGGCTATGAGGCGACAACCGGAATCGGGCACGATCTGATGGCGGCGGCGCGGGATGCGGTGGCCAACATGGTCGATCTGCTTTGTGCGAGGCGCGGAATGTCGGCGGTGGATGCCTATATGCTCTGTTCGGTCTGCGGTGATCTGCGCATATCCGAAATCGTCGACATGCCGAACTGGGTCGTCAGCTTTTACTTCCCGCGCTGCGTCTTCGAATGAACCCTGCCGAAGACGCCGCATTGAAAAGCCGCTCCGGGGCCGACTTGGCCCCGGAGGCAGGGCCGGTCCTGATGGTCGATAATCTCACGGTTTCGGTCCGCACCGAAGAGGGTGTCAAACCTCTGGTCAAGGATCTGTCCTTAACATTGCGGCGCGGCGAAACCCTGTGCATCGCCGGCGAAAGCGGGTCGGGCAAGTCGATCACCTCGCTCGCCATCATGGGTTTGTTGCCGCCGCCCGCCGTCCGTGTGACCGGCGGCAGCATCCGTTTGGGCGACACCGATCTGACCATGCTGGGCGAGGCGGCGATGCGCGCTGTCCGGGGCGACCGCATCGCGATGATCTTTCAGGAACCGATGACCAGCCTCAACCCGGTGATGACCGTGGGCATCCAACTGGCCGAAGCGATCCGCGCGCATGAACATGTCAGCCGGGCCGAGGCCCGGACGCGGTCCCTGGCCGCGCTCAAGGCCGTTCGGCTCAGCCAGCCTGAAAGGCGGATGTCGCAGTATCCGCATGAGCTTTCGGGTGGGATGCGGCAACGGGTGATGATCGCCATGGCACTGGCGTTGCGGCCCGAGGTTCTGATTGCGGATGAACCGACCACCGCACTTGACGTGACGGTGCAGCGCGAGGTGCTGGACCTTTTGCGCGATCTTCAGCGCGATACCGGCACCGCGATCATCCTGATCACCCATGACATGGGTGTGGTCGCCGAAATGGCCGACCGGGTGATTGTGATGCGCGAAGGTGCGATGGTCGAGGAGGCGACGGCCGGTACGCTGTTTTCGGCACCCAAGGCACAGTACACCCGCGATTTGCTGGCCGCCGTTCCGCGCATGGGGCAGGGTGCGTCGCGCCCGCCGGTGGATAATGCCCCGGTCGCGCGCCTGTCGGACGTGGTGGTGCGCTTTCCGATCAAGGGCGGTGTGCTTGGGCGCATGACGCATATGGTTCATGCGGTGGAACATGTCAGTTTCGACATCCGCAAGGGCGAAACCTTTGCCCTGGTCGGCGAATCCGGTTGCGGCAAATCGACGATTGCCAAGGCAATGGTCGGACTCGTGCCGCATCTGGGGCAGATCGAGATCGGCGGCAAGTCGATGGCGGATTTGTCCGGGTCGGGAATGCAGGCGCTGCGCCGCCGCATACAGATGGTGTTTCAGGACCCGATGGCGGCGCTTGATCCGCGCATGACTGTGGGCGGCCAGATTGCCGAACCTCTGCTGATCCATGGCATCGGCGATGCCGCAGACCGCCGCGCCCGCGCCGCCGATCTGATGGCCCGCGTTGGCCTGACCGCAGATCAATACGACCGCTATCCGCACGAATTTTCCGGCGGCCAGCGTCAGCGCATCTGCATCGCGCGCGCGCTCGCGCTCAACCCTGATCTCATCATTGCCGACGAAAGTGTCTCGGCGCTCGATGTCAGCGTGCAGGCCCGTGTGCTGGAGTTGTTGCGCGAATTGCAGGTGGAGTTCGGCATCGCCTTTTTGTTCATCAGCCATGACATGGCGGTGGTCGAGAACATTTCCGACCGCGTTGGGGTGATGTATCTGGGCCAGATCGTCGAGCTTGGCACCCGCGCGCAGGTTTTCGGCAACCCGCAGCACGCCTATACAAGACGATTGATCGAGGCGGTTCCGGTGCCTGATCCGGGGTTTGACCGCCCGGCCTTGGCGCGCCTTTCAGGTGATGTGCCAAGCCCGGTATACCCCATCGGGCAAAACCCGGATCGGGTACGTCTGGCCGATATCGGCCAGGGGCACCTTGTTGCGGTTTAGCGGATTTCGGATTTCAAACTACGCACGAATGCGGTCCCCGCCTGAATCATAGGCGCAACCCTTGATCACGGTAGCCCGGCTGCGCTTCCCGAAGGCTTCGATCTCGACTTCGGTCAGGTTCATGTCATCGCCCTGAAGATAGGCGAAAACGATCGGCGCGCCGATGGTGTGGCCGACATCGCCGCTTGTGGTCATGCCGATGACTCGGCCTTGGGAAATGACGGCTTCGGACCCATAGACCGGCAAAGGATCGTCAAGCCGGAACTGCATCAGTTTGCGCCCTATGCCACGCTCTTTTTGCGCCAAAAGCGCGTCGCGGCCCAAAAAGTCGCTTTTCTTCCAGGCGACGGCAAAGCCAAGGCCGGCCTCAAGCGGGGTGTCGTCGGGTGTGATGTCGGCCCCCCAGTAAAGATAGCGTTTTTCCATGCGCAGGCTGGAAATCGCCTTGTACCCGGCATTGACGATGCCGACATCGGTTCCCGCCTGCCAGAGCCGTTCATAGACATGTACGGCATATTCCGGGGCGACATAGATTTCCCAGCCAAGCTCGCCCATATAGGTGATGCGTGCGGCCATCACGGGGGCCCAGCCGATATGCAGGTCGCGGCAGGACATATAAGGGAAAGTGTCGTTGCCCACATCGTCCTCGGCGGCGGCGGCCAGCACCTTGCGCGCAAGCGGGCCGCAGAGATTGATGACCGCATGGGCCGAAGTTACATCCCGCATCAAGACCGACCCATCACGCGGCATGTGGCGGGCGATCCGGTCGCCGTCGCGGGTGCCGAAGGCGGAGCCGGTGACGATCAGGAACCGCTCCTCCTCCCGGCGCATGATCGTAAGGTCGGCCTCGATGCCGCCGCGGCGGTTCAGAAGCTGGGTATAGACCACCGAGCCCGGATCGCGACCGACATTCCCGGCGGCCAGCCATTGCAGATAGGCCAGGGCTCCGGGGCCGGTCAGTTCGAACTTGCTGAACGAGGATTGGTCGATCAGCGCGACGCCTTCACGGATGGCCCGGCATTCGCGCCCGATCACATCCGCGTAAGGCGCCCGCTCGAAGGTCTCCTGCGGTGGCTTCGCCTCGCCCGGACGCAGGAAGTAGTTGGGCCGTTCCCAGCCGAACTTCGCGCCCATGACTGCGCCCTGCCGGGTGAGTGTTTCATATAGCGGCGAGCGCCGCAGCGGACGGCAGGCTGTGCGTTCCTCTTCCGGCCAGGCGACGGCGTAGTATTTCGAATAGGCCTCGATCGCGCTCTGGCGCAGGTATTCGAGTCCGGTATGCGGCTGGCCGAACCGGCGCAGGTCGAAAGCCCAGAGGTCCATGCCCGGATCGCCGTCGAGGATCCAGTGGCTCATCGCGCGCCCCGCCCCACCCGACGCAGCGATGCCAGAGGTGAAGCCGCAGGCGACGAAGAAATTGTCGAGCGAGCCGGCCAGCCCCATCACCGGCTCCCCATCCGCCGAAATCGGGATCGGGCCGTTCACGACGGTGCGAATACCAAGCTCATTCAGCACCGGGAGGCGTGCGCTCGCCCCCTCGATGACCTCGGAAATGCGGTCCAGTTCGCCCCCGAACAGTTCCTGACCGAAAGACATCGGCAATTTGCCGCGCCCGAAGACGGCGCGGGTTTCCTTTTCCCAGCCGCCGATCGCCAGCGCGCCTGGTTCCGGCTTGACGTAGAAGTTCGCGTCGGGATCGCGCAGGGTCGGCAGCCTGTCGGGCACGCGCGGCGATTTTTCGGTGACGAGATACTGGTGCTCGACCACGGTCACGGGAAGCTTGATTCCGGCCATCTCACCAAGCTGGCGTGCCCAGAGGCCGGCCGCGTTCACCACGATCTCGCAGCCCACGGACCCTTCGGCCGTCTCAACCGCGACGATGCGGCGTCCGCTGATCTTCAGCCCGGTCACCGCAACGTCTTCGACGATCCGCACGCCGCCCGCCCGCGCGCCCCTGGCATAGGCCTGGGTCAGTGACGAGGGGTCGACATAGCCATCGCTTTCGATCCAGGTGGCGCCCTTCAATCCCTTGACCTCCGCCAACGGGAACAGGCGCTGCACGTCATCGGGGCCGACTAGCTCCATGCCGAAACCATAGCTTTTCGCGGCGGTGGCGGCGCGTTTCAACTCTTCCCAACGCGCGTCGGAGGCCGCGAGCCGCAGGCTGCCGACATTGCGCCAGCCCACGTCCTGTCCGGTTTCCGCGCTGATCCGGGCGCACAGGTCGGCGCTGTATTGCATCAGCCGCGTCAGGTTCACCTTGCTGCGCAACTGACCCATCAGACCCGCCGCGTGCCATGTAGCCCCCGAAGTCAGCTTGCCCTTGTCAATGAGGAGGACATCCTTTTCCTCCGCCTGCGCGAGGTGGTAGGCGATCGATGTGCCGATGGCGCCGCCGCCGACGATGACGATGCGGGCATGGCTGGGG
>JBATDH010000442.1:0-2566 GCA_049663365.1 Albidovulum sp.
GCCACAAGCCTTGAAATCGAATTCCACGACGGGCGGCTGCCCGCCATTCCCGCCAGCGGGGCCACAAAGCCGCGCAAACCCGCACCGGGCACCCCACCGGATCAGGGGACACTTTTCTAAAGCCAGGATGCCCTGATGGCTTTCATTTTGGTACAAGTACCTCGGGGGGTACGGGGGGCAGCGCCCCCCGGCGCGGGCAGCGCAAGGCTTGGCCAAAACCCGCTATCATACCCCGACATTCGGCCCGAGACAGGCCATTGGTTCGGGGCTTTGTTCGACCGCGATCAGGGGCGCATCATCGGGAAACCCCATCGACTGCGCGGCCAGCCCGGCTTCGGACTGAAAGAACAACCAGCATTGCGGGTCGGGGTCATTCTCATACACAAAGCAGATGCGCCCCTGATCCTCGTACCAATTTCCCTTGCGGCAATCGTCGCCGACAAAAGCCCAGATCACCCGGCGTCCGGGTAAATACTGTTCAACCCCATAGGCTTGCCCGGCGGAGTTATAGTAAAGGGTGCGCCCGGTTGTGGCGGCTTCGAATTCGGCACCGGTCATAGGCCTGCCGGGTTCTGTGGCCAGAGCCGCCAGCGGCGACAGGGTCAGATGCAAGGCGGCGGACAGGCAAATGGACAGTCGGGCAGTGTATGTCATGAATGTCTTTCACAATCAAAACCAGTTCATCGGCGATCAGACTGCCAGATAATTCTTTGCGTTACCAGAATGACGCGACAAAGAGGCGGCACGTTTCGGCGCGGTTCCGGATCAGACGATCGGTTTCGACCACCGATCAGGCCGCAAATCGGCAAGCCGCGCATCCATGATGCGAAACCAGAGCGGCGGCACCAGGGCGATAGCCCCCATCACCGGCAGGGAATAGGGAAGGTTTGGCACAGCGCCTTTTTCGGGCCTCGCCAGATCCGGGTAAGGACGCGACGGGTGGCTGTGGTGGTCCGAGTGGCGCGGCGCATGAAGCATCATCAGCGATGATACCGGATGGGCGGCGTTCCAGCTATGTTGCGGGCCTGCCGGTTCAAGATCGCCGTCGGGCGTGCGCTGGCGCAGCAGCCCGTAATGCTGGACATAGTCCGACAGATGCAGTTGCAGTTGCGCATAGGCGCAAAGCGCCAGATAGGCCAGAAGCCCGAAACCGCCAAACGCGGTGGTCACGACCATCAGGCACAGCATGGCCCCGCCGATATAGACGGCATAGGGGTGCAGATCGAACAGCCATTCGGTGTCGCGATCCTTGCGCCGCTCGCTTTCCGCCTCATACCCGGCCAGACAGGCCTCCCACCAGGCGCGGGGGGCGAAGGCATAGAAGCTTTCACCCGCTGCGGCGGTGTTGGGGTCGTCGGTGGTGGCGACATAGCGGTGGTGGATCAGCCGATGCGCCGATGTGTGATGCCCGAAAAGCAGCGAGATAAAGACCCACATGCCCAATCTGAACAGCCGCCTGTCGGTGCGGTGGATCAGTTCATGGGCATTGGAATTGGAAACCTGCCCGAACCACAGGCCGAAGCTGAAGAAAACCGCGATCCAGCTTAAAACCCCCAGCCCGCTACCGCCGGACAACGCATGGACCGCGATCAGCATCAGCGCAAAGTGGCTGACGGCAAGAAAGACCGAAAGCCGGTCGGCGCGGTCCAGATCATCCTGTTGCAGGGGACCAGCCTCGGGGAGGGTCAGGAGCCTGTCGAGCGTGTAGACAAGGCCCGTCAGGATCAGCAGCGACAAAAGCGCCCAGAAACCGCCGAAAAAGGCCCCAAGCAACATGAACGGCACCGGTGCCAGTGTCGCCATGGCAAAGGGGCGCAGATTTGCCCAATCCCGCCAGAAAGTTTTCGCCCGGTTGCGAAGGTCGGTGAAGTGAACAGGGTGCGGCGTTGGTTGAACATGCGGGGCCGGAGATCGAGCGACCGCCGGTTCGGGTGAAGCCACTGATGCGTCGTCAGGTTCAGACATGCCCGACCGATCCTTCTCGTTCAGCGCCAGCGTGACCCGGTCAAGTACCTCGTCATCCGCTGCCGCCGGGTCGGGGGCTTCGGCAGGGATGCGTCTTGAAGCGCGGAATTTCACAAAGGGTAACTTCATGGTTGCAGAATAGACTGCCCGTCACCAAAGATCACCCGTTTTGATGCGATCTGCGTCGAATGCGTTGCTTTTCCGGGTGGTTTTGATGTCGAAGCCGACCAGAACATGAAACCGCGTTGCGACCATCAAGGATCAGTAGACCAATTCGTCGCCGCCAAAAGGTTTCTGTCCCGTGTGCGGTGGCGCTGCCTCTTCCATCACCGGGCCGAATTGACTAGGTGATGAGCCAATGGACACTGCCGGGGCCGCCGATGTCGTTTTTCAAGAAACTCAAGGACAAGCTGTTCAAATCCTCCTCCAGACTGGAAGAGGGGCTGGAGGCGATTGTCGGTGACGGGGCGGAAGATGCGGGCACGGGCGTTGATACGGCGCTGGATGCGGTTGAAACGCCGCCGGTGCCGGAGCCGGATCAAGCGACAGAGCCGTCGCCCGCCCCAAAACCCACACGAAAGGCAGAGCCGGAGCCGGTGGC
>JBATDH010000443.1:0-3445 GCA_049663365.1 Albidovulum sp.
GCCAATATCCGCATCACGCCCGTTCTGCCGGCCTGGGTTTTTGTCCTGCTGGCGGCCATGTTGAGTGTCTCGGCCTGGATCCGAGAAGGTCGCCGCTGAGTGGTGGCAAAGGCGAACTGCCCTTGGCAGAGTTTGGAAATAACCCTGATCAGACCGGGACGTTGTCCCAAAAAGCTTCGATTTCGATTGATTTGGCCGTGGCCATAGTCCGATCGACCGAACGCAGTTTACGATTGCGCATACGGTCGCGCAATGCGGATTTCAATTCATCGGCCCGGTCCGGACGGGCCAGAATACGGTCGACAATCACGTCGATGTCGTCGCGGGTGCGGTTGATGGGCATGACATCCTCCCTTTATCAATCCTGAATGCCTTGTCGGGGATTCAGGCAGCAGCACGGCGACAGTATCACATATGGCGGCGCGCCCCTATGGACCGTGCCATCACTTTTTCCGGTTCAGGTTGAAATGCGGCGATAAGCCGCGCATTGCTGCCGGGTCAGTTTGGCGGGATATCAAGCCGCGTCGGTGTCGACACCCAGCCATCCAGCGTGCATCGCGGGCGGATGAAAACGTGGTCGGTGCCCGCCGGAATGACGACGCCCGACAGGCTGCGGGTGAAGGGTTGTTCGTCGACATGCGGATGGGTCAGTTCGCGGTAGCCGAGCAGGGTGCCGTCGGGCGCGATGACTTGCCAGCCGCTGGCAAAATGGTCCCAGCCAGTATCGGGATGTCTGATCGTGACCTCGATGGTCCATGTGGCGTATTGCTGATGTGCCGTCGCGTCCACGACGACCGGGGCATCGGCCAATGCCGGTGCGGCCAGAACGACAATGGTAATCGGGAAGAACGATTTCATGCGCGCAATGTGCCATATCCGAACAGGAATATGAATCACTTTGGTGTGCGCGCGATCAATACCTTGCGGGATTCCGATGCAAACTCGCGCCGCCACAGAACGAAAATTGTGGCGAGGGTGGCCAATGCCAGTGCTTCGGGCCCAAGAACCCATGCCAGAGCGCCCATGGCAAAATAGATCGACCGCAGCCCGCGATTGAAGCCTCGGGCCGCGCAGATGTTGATTTCAGCCGCCTGGGCCGCGCGGGTTTGACACAGGGGGTTTTCGATCTCATTCGGCACGGCGGCCATGATGATCGCGCAATAGCCAAAAAGCCGATGCGCCCAGACGAATTTCAGCAAGGCGTTGGACAGGAAAAGCAGAACCACGATGATCTTCGTTTCCCAAACCGCCGCCGGGGCGGTGGACAGGGTCAGATCCCGCGCGACCCCCGACAGTTGTTCGGCATTGCCGATAAGCGCCACACAACCACCGATGGCGATCATGGTCGCCGAGGCGAGAAAACTGGTGCCCTGGCGCAGGCTGTCCATGATCGAGGCGTCGAAAATGCGTGGCTGGCGGGTGACAAATTCGGTCATCCATTCGCGGCGATATGCGCTCATCAAACCGGCGACGGAAGGATGCTTGACCGGCGGGTTTTCGACAAGGTAGCCAATGGAAAGCCAGCCGACCAGGAGGAAGGCCAGAGCGGCAATGTCGCGAAGACCAAAGGCGTCAATGTTGAACAGGTCTGTCATGCACCAAGCTATAACGGCAATTCTCCGGTTGCGTTATCAGGAAATTGGTTATATTTATTTACCAATTTGCAAAGGAGCGATTTTTCATGGAAATGCCGACGCCTGACCCGACCATTCTGGGACAAAAAAATGCGATGGTCAGCATGTTGCACAGGGTCTTGCCCGCCGATGCGGTGATCGACGATCCGGCTGAAACACTGGCCTATGAATGCGACGGGTTGACGGCTTATCGCTGTGTACCTCTGGCGGTCGTGCTGCCGCGAACCACGGCCGAAGTCGCGGCGGTGCTGAAGCTGTGCCACGCCGAAGGCGTGCCCGTGGTTCCGCGCGGGTCGGGGACGTCGCTGGCCGGGGGGGCATTGCCGACCGCCGACAGTATCGTGTTGGGCGTGGCACGGATGAACCGGGTGCTGGAGACGAACTATGACGACCGCTATATCCGGGTTGAAACCGGGCGGACCAACCTGTCGGTTTCGGGCGCGGTCGAGGCGGACGGCTTTTTCTATGCGCCCGATCCGTCAAGCCAGCTTGCCTGTGCGATAGCGGGCAATATCGCGATGAATTCGGGCGGCGCGCATTGCCTGAAATACGGGGTGACGACCAACAACCTTCTGGGCGTGACGCTGGTGCTGATGGATGGCACGGTGGTGGAGATCGGTGGCGGGCATCTTGACAGTGGCGGCCTTGATCTTCTGGGGGTGATCTGCGGATCGGAGGGCCAGTTGGGCGTGGTAACCGAAGCGACGCTGCGTATCCTACCCAAACCCGAAGGCGCGCGCCCGGTCCTGATCGGGTTTGACGCCAACGAAGTCGCGGGCAACTGCGTGTCGGACATCATTCGCGCCGGTGTGCTGCCGGTGGCGATCGAGTTCATGGACCGGCCCTGTATCCGCGCCTGCGAGGATTTCGCCCATGCCGGCTATCCCGATTGCGAGGCGCTGCTGATCGTCGAGGTGGAAGGAAGTGCTGCGGAAATCGACGAGCAACTGACGCTGATCAAGGAGATTGCCCTGCGCCATGATCCGGTGGAATTTCGCGAAAGCCAGTCGGAGGATGAGGCCAGGAAAATCTGGCTGGGCCGCAAGTCGGCCTTTGGCGCGATGGGGCAGATCAATGACTACATGTGTCTTGACGGAACGATCCCGGTATCGGCGCTGCCGCTGGTGTTGCGCCGCATCGGTGAGATGAGCCGGGAATTCGGGCTGGATGTCGCCAATGTTTTTCACGCGGGCGACGGCAATATGCACCCCTTGATCCTGTTTGACGCCAACAAGCCGGGCGATCTGGAAACCTGTGAGGCGCTCGGGGCTGAAATCCTCAAGCTCTGTGTCGAGGTGGGCGGCTGTCTGACCGGCGAGCATGGGGTGGGTATTGAAAAACGCGACTTGATGAATGTGCAATACGGTGACGCGGATATGGAGGCACAGATGCGGGTGAAGGATGTGTTTGATCCGGCATGGCTGTTGAACCCGGCGAAGGTTTTTCCGCTCGCGATCAGTTCGACCCGGCGTGCGGCCTGAGGGGAGGGACGGGGGCTGTCTGCCCCCGGTCCTGAGGACTTCCCCAAAGGTATTTTCGCCAAAATGAAAGTGAGATGTTGTGACGCCGAAAAGTGAGGCCGAACTGGCGGAGATGATCCGGGAGGCCAAAGGCCCGCTGCGGATTGTGGGCGGTGGCACGCGGCCCGTCGGGCGGCCCGTGGAAGGTGCGCGGCTGGATGTGTCGGGCCTGTCGGGAATCACGCTTTATGAGCCAGGGGCGCTGACGCTGGTGGTCAAGGCGGGCACACCGCTGGCCGAGGTTGAGGCGGCGCTGGCGGCGGAAGGGCAGCGGCTGGCGTTCGAACCTTC
>JBATDH010000444.1:0-5239 GCA_049663365.1 Albidovulum sp.
GGCTTTCTTGATTTCGGCGATGAGGCCGTAGCCCGTCTTCGCCGCCGCCCGCAGCGCCGCGTGAAAGCCCCTGACCGGGCTGGCATCGCGCGCCGCCGCCTCGACCGAGGCAAGGGGGCGGGCGGCCTTGGCGGCGGCGATTTCGTCAAGCTTGTAGGCTTTAATCTTGTCGAGAATGTCCATATGCCTCTCATAGCCTTCTGGATGGGCCAAGGGAAGCCATCAGCGCCGCTCAGCCGCCGATCCAGTCGATGGGGGATTGGCCGCGCTCCGCCAGCCACCGGTTCACCTTGGAAAACGGGCGCGATCCAAGGAAGGGCGGGTGTGCCGCGCGGGTGTTGGCGGCACCGAGGGGCGAGGGATGGGTGCTGCGCAGGATCAGGTGACCGGGCACATCCGCAGGGGCCATCGACCAGGCGTCGCGCCCCCAAAGCAGAAAGGCCGTGGGCCGGGATGTGATTTCGGCCAGAACCTCGGACGCCAGCCGCTGCCAGCCTAGCCGAACATGGCCGCGCGGGCGGCCTGCGGGTACGGTCAGCACGGTATTGAGCAACAACACCCCTTGCCGCGCCAGGGGACGCAGATCGCCAGTCCGGGGGGCCGCGCCCAGATCGCTGTGCATTTCGCGAAAGATATTGGCCAGCGATCTGGGCAGGGGTGTCACTTCCGGTTCGACCGAAAAGGCCAGCCCATGGGCGTGGCCCGGTGTGGGGTAGGGGTCTTGGCCGAGGATGACGGCGCGAACGTCCTCGGGGCCGGTCAGGTTAAGGGCGGCAAAGCGTTGCGCTGCCGGTGGCAGGACCGGGCCGCTTTCGGCGTGAAGGGTTGCGTCTATTCGCGGCCATTCCTGCGAAAAGAAAGATAAATGCGCCCAGGCGGGCGGGACGCGTGCCGTCATAGGGCCGATGTGAACCGGGCCAATGCCTCGATCCTGGCCTTGGCCGCGCCGGTGTCGATGCTTTCGGCAGCCCTGGCGACGCCTTCGCGCAGATCGGCCGCCTTGTCGGCGATGACCAGGGCGGCGGCGGCGTTCAGCAATACCGCATCGCGGTACGCGCCCTTTTGGCCGTCCAGAAGCGCGCGGAACGCCTGCGCGTTCGCTTCCGGGCTGCCGCCCATGATGGCCTCGAACGGATGGACGGGCAAACCGGCCTCTTCCGGGTGCAGCTCAAACTCGGATACCGCACCGTGTTCAAGAGCAGCCACCCAGCTTGGTCCGCAGATCGACAGCTCATCTGTACCGTCCGATCCGTGCACCAGCCAGGCCCGGTCAGAGCCGAGAGCGGCCAGCGTTTCGGCCATGGGCCTGATCCACTGGCGCGAAAACGCGCCGGTCAACTGGCGTTTGACACCGGCGGGGTTGGTCAATGGACCCAGCAGGTTGAAGACGGTGCGGGTGCCGAGTTCCGAGCGGGTCGGCATCACATGGCGAATGGCCGGATGATGCATGGGGGCCATCATGAAGGCGATGCCGCAACTCTTCAGTGCCCTTTCAACGGCTTCCGCGCCGATCATCACGTTGATACCCATCTGGGTCAGGGCGTCGGCGGCACCGGATTTTGACGACAGATTGCGGTTGCCGTGCTTGGCCACGACCACCCCCGAACCGGCGACCACAAACGCCGTTGCGGTTGATATGTTCAGCGTACCTTTGCCGTCGCCGCCGGTTCCGACGATATCCATCGCGCCGTCGGGCGCGCGCACGGCATGGCATTTCTTGCGCATGACGCGGGCGGCGGCGGCAATCTCCTCAACGGTTTCGCCGCGCGTGCGCAGGGCCATCAGCAGCCCGCCCATCTGGCTGGGCGTGGCGGCCCCTTCGAACAGGGTTTCAAAGGCCGTCTCCGCCTCGGCGCGGGTCAGGGCGCGGTCGGCGGCCAGACCGATCAGCGGGCGCAGATCATCGCTCATGCGCTCACCTTCAGCGGCACCTTTGCCGTCTCCAGGAAAGTCTGCAACAACCGGTGCCCATGTTCGGAGGCAATCGATTCAGGGTGAAACTGAACGCCCTCGATGGGTAGTTCGCGGTGACGCAGGCCCATGATGGTGCCCTCCTCGAGCCAGGCGGTGATTTCAAGGCAATCCGGCAATGAGGCCCGCTCCACAATCAGGGAGTGATAGCGCGTCGCCTGAAAAGGCGATGGCAGGCCCGAAAAAACGCCCAAGCCGCTGTGGTGAATCGTCCCCATCTTGCCGTGGACGATCTCGTGACATCGCACGACCTTGCCGCCGAAGGCCTGCCCGATGGTCTGATGCCCGAGACACACGCCCAGCAGCGGCATTCTGGCGTCGGCGGCCATTTTGGTCAGCTTCAGGCAAATTCCCGCCTGTGACGGGTCACAGGGGCCCGGTGACAGCACAATTGCCGATGGATTCAACGCCATAGCGTCGTCGGCGCTGTCGGCATCATTGCGGCGAACCACCACGTCCGCACCCAATTCGCCCAGATAATGGGCGAGATTATAGGTAAAACTGTCGTAGTTATCGATCAGAAGCAACATCGCCCGTCTTTCGTAGCACCAATCAGCAATCAGGGGGTGAACCCCGTCGCGTGTCGGGTTATACTTGGTCAGAGCCGCGCGGTCAGGTCAAGGGCATGAAGGGGCCACGCGGGCACAACAAAAAACGTCGGAGGCAGACGTGGGCAAGGGTTTTCTGATCGGTATTCTGTTCGGGGTGGTTTTTTCCGCGACCGCACTTTCCGCTGTGTCATTGATGGCACCGCCGGTCGGCAGCCATCTTGTGATCGTGTCGGCAAGCCCGACTGTCGACGGGCAAGAAGGTGTGCCGGATCAGGCTGAACCCGCGACATCGCCACCGACGAGCCTATCCGAAACGGTATCTGTCGACGCAGCGATCGCAGAAGAACCGCAGGATATCCCGGACGTGGCCATGATCGAAATTCCGGCGGGGTCCGATTTCGCGCGTCCAAAAACCGACGGTGAAGCGATTTTGCCAGCGGTCGAACCGGCCCCGGCAACCACGGTTGTCCCCGAAGTGTCGGTGCCGCAAAACGAGACAGCGCCGCAACTGGCCGATTTGTCACCGGCCGCCGCGCCGGTCGGTCAGGCCGAGGCCCCCGCGATCATGATCACGCCGGAAAGCCCCGGTTCAGAGGCCGCCATGGCCAATCTTGCCATCGCCGCACCAACAACGCCGGTTGCTTTGGCAGAAACCCCGCTGCTGAGTGCCAGCCCTGCCGATGATCACAGTGCGTCAAACCTGGACACGTCCCCCCCGGCAAGTGCAGATATCAGCGACGGGGCCACGGCCGCACCGGTTGCGCCGGAAATCGACCTTGCGGCTTTGGCTGATATAGCCCCGGCAGATGCCGGGTCCGTCGCGGGCACCGTTTCCACCCTTGACCCGGCTCCGCAAACCGCAGCGCCAATCGCGCAGGTTTCAACGCCGGAAAGCCAACCGGTCGAAGAACCCGTCGTGGCCGAAACCGGTTCAGCCCCGGCAATGCCCGATGTGGCGTCCGGCGACCCGGCCGGGCTTGCGCCCGTTGCAACCGTGACGGAACCCGTCGCCGCGCCCGCAATCGAACCCGAACCCGAAACCCGTATCGCGCAAGCACAGGCGACCCTGCCAGAGATCGCGCCCCTTGTTCCGGGTCAGACCCCGACCACGGAAATCGGCAATGCATCTGCCCCGCAGCCGGGATTTTCCGAAACGATCCCGGGCGTGAAGATCAACCGGCTACCTTCCATCGGCGACCCTGCGACAGACGGGCCGGTCACGGACGAAAGTGGTTCGTCGGTGGCAGAAGATGCCGCCCCTGAGGATCCCGCAACCCTGCCTCCGGTCTTGCGTTACGCGCTCAACACCGAAATTGCGCCGGGACAACCGATTTTTGCCGTGGTGATTCTGGATGTGGGACAAGCCAATGGCGGGCTGGAACCCGGCGCACTTGCGGCCCTCGCCTTGCCGGTGACCATCGCCGTTTCGCCGACAGATACCGACGCGGCAACAAGGGCCGAAGAATATCGCCGCGCCGGCTTGGAAGTTGCTATTCTGGCACCACAGCTTCCGGAAGGGGCCAATGCCACGGATATGGAGGTCAGTTATCAAAGCTATGTCTCCACCCTGCCCGAGACGGTGGCGCTGATCGGCCAGCCTGACGCCCAGTTTCAAACTGACCGGCGGGCCGCTGAACATCTTGCCGCGCTTCTGGCGGCGGATGGGCGCGGGTTGGTGAGCTATGCGCGCGGGCTCGACCCCGCCGGGCAGGCGGCTGAAAAGGAAGGTATTCCTCATTCCGCCATATACCGCGTTTTGGATGCTGACCATGAAAGTGCCGCAAAAATCAGCCGGTATCTGGATCGCGCCGCCTTTGAAGCCGAACAAAATGGCCTTGTTCTGGTCGTCGGCCATTCATACCCTGAAACCATCGTGGCCTTGCAGGATTGGGCGGCGGCAGGGGCCAAGGGCACGGTGATTGCCCCGGTCACGGCGGCAATGATGGCGGGACGTCCGCTGAATTAGGGTGCTTCTGGTTTTGGCAGGAGACCTTCAGTTCATCTGGGCGTGGACCGCATTGATCGCGCCTTGATCGAGCGTGATACCGGCCTCGGTTTCAATGGCTTGCGTGTAGTAGGCGAACATGTCTTGCGACAGTGCCTGTGCCAGTTGTTCCTTCAGGCTGCCAAGGGTCGCCGCATAGTCGGCACTTGCCGGGTCTGCCGGGGTGATGGCGTCCAGGGATACGATAAAGACAGATGCAGGTGCATCGACCGCGCCCGCAGCGCCGATGTCGAGCTTGAACACCTCGTCCGCGACGCCAGCCGGTGCCGCCTCGATGTAGCCGCCCCGCGAAAACCCCGAAAACCGGGTGGTCACGAGACCGGTGGAGGACAGCGCCACCCCATTGGCCACCTGCGCCATGATTTCCGCCGCCTTGGCGGAAAGCTGGCTGTGGGTTTCCGCTTGGGTCCACGCGTCGCTCACGGCCTGGCGCACCTCGTCAAGGGGGCGAAGCGTCGGAGGGATGGTGTCGTCAAGCCGCAGCGCGAAAATGCCGCCGTCATCCAGGGCCGCAATCACTGGAAAGGTATCTTTGGTCGCGGCCTGGGCTGCGGTCCGGAACGCCGGGTAAGCGGCAATGCCCGCATCGGTTCCCGGCTCCAGGTCAATCGTGCCAAGCTGCATTTCGGTTTCATTGGCAACCTCTTCCAGGGTTGCGGCCCCGGCGAGCAAATCCTCGATGCCGTCGGCCTTCTCGGCGATCATCCGCCGT
>JBATDH010000445.1:0-2168 GCA_049663365.1 Albidovulum sp.
CCCCGGTGCCATGCGGTCGCGAAGCCGGTCGAACCGGGCCACATGCGCCGGTGCCGTGTGGAACAGATGCAGCGTGTCAGCCACCGATCATCTCGGACTGGCGCACGATCACCTCGGCCTGTTTGATCGAGGCGATATCGACCAGACGCCCCTTGTAGACGGTGGCCCCTTCGCCGCGCGCCTTGGCATCCGCCATGGCGGCAAGGATTTCGCGGGCCTCGGCGACCTGTGCATCCGATGGGGTGAACACCTCGTTGGCCAGGGCGATCTGTTTGGGGTGGATGGCCCATTTGCCGACCATCCCCAACGTCGCCGACCGCCGTGCCTGCGCTCGGAACCCTTCATCATCGGAAAAATCGCCAAAGGGGCCGTCGACCGGCAAAACCCCATGGGTCCGGCATGCCGCCACAATCGCCGCCTGCGCCCAGTGCCAGGGGTCGGACCAGTGTTTCTGGCCGTCGTGGATCATGTAGTAGTTTTCCTGCGTGCCGCCGATACCGGTGGTCTGCATCCCCATCGAGGCGGCGAAATCGGCCGCACCCAGGCTCATCGCCTGAAGGCGGGGCGAGGCTGCGGCGATTTCCTCGACATGGGCGATGCCTGCGGCAGATTCGATGATGACTTCCAATGAGACAGGCTTGGCGCGGCCCTTCGCCGCCTCGACCGCCGTGACCAGTGCGTCGACGGCATAGACATCAGCGGCACAACCGACTTTCGGGATCATGATCTGGTCAAGCCGGTCGCCGGATTGTTCCAGAAGATCAATGACATCGCGATACCAGAACGGGGTGTCGAGGCCGTTGATCCGCACCGACAGGTATTTGTTGCCCCAGTCGACGTCGCTGATCGCCTGAATGATGTTGCGCCGGGCCTCGGGCTTGTCGCTTGGGGCGACCGAATCCTCCAGATCAAGGTTGACCACATCCGCCGCAGAGGCCGCCATCTTGGCAAAAAGCGCGGGGCGGGATCCGGGGCCGAACAATTGGCAACGGTTCGGGCGGGCCGGGGCGGCGGGCTGAAGGCGAAAGCTCATGGCGCAATTCCTTGGCAAGGAAGTTTCGTGAAAGGTCGTCGATTGGGTAGAATATTGCGCAGCCATGCGCAAGCACCCTTTCGCAGGTGCAGAAAAACCGACCGACCGGGGCGATGAACGGTGGGTATGGACAACCTATGGATAACCTACGCCAAAAGGCCCGCCAGTCGATTTGGTCGGAAAACTGTCGCAGGTCGCGGGATCAGATGGCCCGCGCCCGATTGTCGCGCGGGTTATGCTCCAGCTCGATCAGGCCCAACCGCTCCATCACCGGCATCACATAATTGGCAAAACGCCCCCGGTAGCCCTTGCGCAATCCATAGTAGCCGCCAACCGGATTGGCGGGATCGCGTGCCCAGGCCTCGATGCTGCCGTCGCGCACCGGTTTGCCTTCGTCAGCATTGCCAAGCGGCATCCAGCCACCATGCGCCCGCAGCATGGCGTGGCAGTCGTCGATGGCCCGGAACTGGTAGCTGAGCTGGGTCTTGCCGACCTGAACGACAAGGCGCGGCGGTTCGGCGGCAAGATCGCGCCAGACCTCGAAATCGGAACTGAGCGGTGGCGTCTTCAAAAGCCAGGGATCGGTCTTGTCGCCATTACCATAGGTCACGCTGTTCATGCCGGTATCTCCTGACTGGGGTGCGAATCGACGATACGACAGTTAATATGACATCTACTGTCGTATATGGAGAAAGCCTGTGCGCGCGGCGCGGCTGTTGCAGATGCTGTTGATCCTGCAAAATCGTGGTCGGCAAAGCTGCGGCCATCTGGCAGTTGCGTTGGAGGTGTCGCGCCGCACGGTGCTGCGTGACGTAGACGCGTTGACCGAGGCCGGTCTGCCGGTGATCGTTCATCGTGGTGCGCTGGGCGGGATCGAGCTTGGCTTTGATTACCGGACGCGGCTGACCGGGCTGAGTGCGGATGAGGCCGAGGCGATGGCGCTGATCTTGGCGCTGATGCCACCTGAGGTTTGCGACCTGGGATTGGCGGGGGCGGCGGCGCGGGCGCAAGCCAAGATGCGTGAAGCCTTTGCAGACCAGACCCGGGCCGAGATGAGCCGCGCATCGGCGCGGTTTCGGGTGCCGCAGTCGGCCCATGCCTCGCCCGACCCGCGGCGCGCGGCATTGGCACAGGC
>JBATDH010000446.1:0-2285 GCA_049663365.1 Albidovulum sp.
TCGTGTCCACCTCGGCGTGCAGGACCACGGAAACCTTGGGCAGACCCAGATCCTTGATCGGACGGATCAAGACGATCTGCTTGCGGTCGACCGTGAAGCCTTCGGCATTGGCCACATCGGCGATGTCCCGCGGGGTGACCGAGCCGTAGAGCGAACCCGAATCAGAAGCCGAGCGGATGATGGTAAAGCTTTGGCCGTCGATCTTGGCGGCGACAGCTTCTGCCTCTTTGCGGGTTTCGAGGTTGTTGGCCTCAAGCTGGGCTTTGCGCGATTCGAAGGACTTGATGTTGCCTTCGTTGGCGCGCAGCGCCTTGCCTTGCGGCAACAGGAAGTTGCGGGCATAGCCGTCTTTGACTTTGACGACTTCGCCCATCTGGCCCAATTTGGCCACGCGTTCCAGCAGGATGACTTGCATGATGGTCTCTCCTTACTTCACGGCATAGGGCAGCAGGGCGAGGAAGCGGGCGCGCTTGATGGCCTGGGCCAGTTCGCGTTGCTTCTTGGCCGAGACGGCGGTGATACGGGCGGGCACGATCTTGCCACGCTCAGAGATGTAGCGCTGTAGCAGACGCACATCCTTGTAGTCGATCTTCGGCGCATTGTCCCCGGAGAAGGGGCAGACCTTGCGACGGCGGAAAAATGGTTTGTTAGCCATGATTTAGGTTCCTTTCCTGACGCTTTGGATCAACGACGTTCGCGGCGTTCGCCACGGTCCGGTCGGTCGCCACGGTCCGGTCGGTCGCCACGGTCCGGACGGTCGCCCCGTTCGTCACGCTTTTGCATCTGTACCGAGGGACCATCTTCATGGGCGTCGACCTTGATGGTCAACACCCGCATGACGTCATCATGCAGACGGGCCAGACGCTCCATCTCCAACACGGCGGCCGAGGGCGCGTCGGTCTTGAGAAAGGCATAGTGGCCCTTGCGGTTCTTGTTGATCTTGTAGGCCATCGTCTTGACGCCCCAGTATTCGTGTTCGACGACCTTGCCGCCGTTATCCGCGATGACTGTGGTGAAATGTTCGATAAGGCCTTCGGCCTGCGTGCTGGAAAGATCCTGACGCGCGATCATGACATGCTCATAAAGTGGCATGCGGTCTCCTGTCTTCTCGGGCGGCTTCATAGGCGGGACCAAACCCTTCCGCGGTCCGCCACGAGAGGCTACGCCGGTTGCAAAAAGTTGCGGAAGGATGCGGCCTTATACAGGGGTTTGAGGGCGATGCAAGGGTTGTCGGGTTCCGACCCCGCCCTGCGAACCGGCACCGGGCAGGGCGGGCGCATTGCGCAAGGGCCGGTGCCGCGCTATTGCGGAGAAAAGACAGCACAGAAAAATTGACGGAGTGGATGCGAATGCGGGCTTTTGTATTTCCGGGGCAGGGCGCACAGGTCATCGGCATGGGCCGCGCGCTGGCAGAGGCCTATCCCGCCGCGAAGGCGGTTTTTGATGAGGTTGACGAGGCCTTGGGCGAAAAGCTGAGTGCGGTGATCTGGGAGGGCGAGCAAGAGGCGCTGACGCTGACGGCGAATGCCCAGCCCGCGCTGATGGCCACGTCCATCGCCGCCCAGCGGGCGCTGGCGGCGGAAGGCATCGGCGTCGGGTCGGCGGCCTATGTGGCGGGACATTCCCTGGGCGAGTATTCGGCGCTTTGCGCGGCGGGGGCGCTAAGCCTTTCCGATACGGCGCGGCTGTTGCGGTTACGTGGCAAGGCAATGCAGGATGCGGTTCCGGTGGGGGTGGGTGCGATGGCAGCGTTGCTGGGGCTGGATTTCGAAACGGCCAAAGCCGTTGCCGAAGAAGCCGCGCAGGGGGAGGTCTGTCAGGCCGCCAATGACAATGACCCGGCGCAGGTCGTGGTTTCCGGTCATCGCGGGGCGGTGGAACGGGCGTTGGAGATTGCCAAGGCCAGGGGCGCCAAACGCGCGATCCTGTTGCCGGTGTCGGCCCCTTTCCACTGTGCGCTGATGGAGCCTGCCGCGCGCGCGATGGCCGATGCCCTGGGCGATGTGCAGATAAGCCAGCCAGTTGTGCCATTGGTCGCCAATGTCCGTGCCGAGGCGGTTTCGGACCCGGCACTGATCCGGCAATTGCTGGTGGCGCAGGTGACGGGATCGGTGCGCTGGCGGGAATCGGTGGCGTGGATGGCCGCACAAGGTGTGACCGAGTTCTGGGAAATCGGCGCGGGCAAGGCGTTGTCGGGGATGATCCGGCGCATCGCCAGGGAGGCGGAGTGCAAGGCTGTCGGCACGCCCGAGGATATCGCGGTGCTGAAGGGGTGAGACGGGGCG
>JBATDH010000447.1:0-14481 GCA_049663365.1 Albidovulum sp.
GCAACCGCAGCGCCGCCGCATGGGCCGCCAAAAAGACCCTGTTCGCGCCCTTGGCCGCATCCCGCGAACGCCCGGTCCGACCCGAGGTTGTCATCGCGGCCCTGATACAGCAACTTGACGACGACGCCATCATCGTCGCCGATCCGGGCACGCCCTGCCCCTATGTCTCGGCCCATTACCGCTGGCGCAAGCCGGGTCGGCACTTCATCACCAACCGCGCGCATGGGGCGCTGGGCTATGCACTGGCCGCAGCCATGGGCGCGGCCTTCGGGCGGCCTTCGGTCAAGACGGTGGCGCTGATGGGCGACGGATCGTTCGGGTTCTGCGTCGGCGAGTTGGAGACACTGGTGCGCCACAAGCTACCCATCACCGCCATCGTCTTTTCCAATGCCACCTATGGCTGGATCAAGGCCGGGCAGAATGCCGGGTTCGGCCAGCGATTCTACAATGTCGATTTCGACCGCACCGATCATGCCGCCGTCGCTTCGGCCTTTGGCGTCCGTTCATGGCGCGTCGAGGATCCGGGCGAATTTCCCGCCATCCTGAAAAAGGCGCTGGCGCATGACGGCCCGACCCTGATCGACGTCATCGCCCAACCGCTGCACGAGGCCGCAGCCCCGGTATCGGAATGGATCGCATGACCAAGACCCCGCAAGAAAACCCCCGCCATGTGGCGATTATCGGTGCAGGCATTGTCGGCGTATCGACATCGATCTGGTTGCAAAGGGCTGGCCATCGGGTCACGCTGATCGACAGGATCGGCCCGGCGGGGGGCACCAGTTTCGGCAATGGCGGGGTGCTCGCCTCCTGCTCGATCGTGCCCGTCACGGTGCCGGGGCTGATCAGGAAAGCCCCGCGGATGCTTTTGGACCCGAACCAGCCGCTGTTCCTGCGCTGGCCCTATCTGCCGCGACTGATGCCCTGGCTGGTCAAATACCTCGGCCACGCCACAGCCGCAAAAGCCGCAGCCACCGCCGCCGCCATGGCCCCGATTGTCGGTGACAGCCTGGCCGACCATCAGGCCCTTGCGGCGGGCACCGGGGCCGAACGCTGGCTGGTGCCGTCGGATTATCTGTTCCTCTACCGCGACCGGGCGCATTATCAGGGTGACGCCTTTGGCTGGGGTCTTAGGCGCGAACACGGGTTTCAGTGGGACGAACTTGAGGGTGCGGCCTTCACCGATTATGACCCGGCCTTTGGCCAGGAAAACCGGTTTGCCGCCCGCTTTGGCAATCATGGCCGCATCACCGATCCGGGCGCGTATGTCAAAGCTCTCGCTGCGCATGTCGTGGCGATGGGTGGTCGCCTTTTGAAGGCCGAAGTGAGCGATATTGTCCATGCAAACGGTCAGGTTACCGGCGTACGTGCGGGCGGTGAACACATCCCTTGCGACGCGGCGGTTCTGACGGCGGGGGCGTGGTCCGGCCCCTTGGCCAAACAGCTCGGACTGAAAGTGCCGCTGGAGTCCGAGCGCGGCTATCATCTGGAGCTGTGGGGGGCCAACATCATGCCCCGTGCGCCGGTGATGGTGGCGTCCGGCAAATTCGTCGCCACCCCGATGGAGGGGCGGTTGCGGCTGGCAGGCATCGTCGAATTCGGCGGGCTTGACGCCCCGGCCTCTGCGGCGCCCTTTGCCTTGCTGAAGAAAGGCATCCGCGCCGCAATCCCCGGCATCACCTGGCAGCGCGAGGAAGAGTGGATGGGCCACCGCCCTGCCCCTGCCGATTCCGTCCCCATCATCGGTGAATTGGATCACATCCGCGGCGCTTTCACCGGTTTTGGCCACCACCATGTCGGCCTGACCGGCGGACCGAAGACCGGGCAAATCCTTGCCGGTCTGATTTCCGGCAAGAAGAGCAACTTAAACCTTGCCCCCTACGCCCCTTCTCGGTTTCACTGACCCATAATCAAAACCAACGGGAGAGAAAATCATGACAAGACTGAATGCCCTGATTGCCGCAACCGCGATGACGGCAATAAGTGCCAGCGCCGCGATGGCGGAAAAATGGGATATGCCGATGGCCTATCCGGCGACCAACTATCACACCGAAAATGGCGTGGCCTTTGCCAAATGCGTCGGCGACGCGACCGGCGGCAATCTGGAGATTGTGGTTCACGCCGGCGGGTCACTCTTTTCCGGCAATGACATCAAGCGCGCGGTCCAGACCGGACAGGCCCCGATCGGCGAACGGCTGATGTCGGCCCATGCCAATGAAAACCCGCTTTACGGGGTGGATTCGATTCCCTTTCTGGCGACCTCTTTCGCCGAATCCGACAAGCTGTGGGCCGCCGCAGGCGAAGCGTTTGCCGCCGCACTGGATGCCGACAACCTCGTCTATGTCTATTCGGTGCCGTGGCCGCCGCAGGGGCTCTACTTCAAGAAAGACGTCAATTCCGTCGCCGACATGGCCGGGGTCAAGTTCCGCGCCTATAACGCAGCGACTGCCCGCATCGCCGAACTGGCCGGCATGGTGCCGGTGCAGATCGAAGCCGCCGAACTCAGCCAGGCCCTGGCGACCGGGGTTGCCGACAGCTTCATCTCCTCGGGCTCCACCGGCGTTGATTCGAAGGTCTGGGAAAGCCTGACCAACTTCTACGACGTGCAGGCGTGGTTGCCGCGCAACACCGTCTTCGTCAACAAGGATGCGTTCAACGGGCTTGATGACGCGACCAAGGCGGCGGTGATGGATTGCGGGGCCAAGGCAAGCGCGGCAGGCACCGCGAAAGCCCAGGAACTGACCAGCCAGTATCTGGCAACGCTGGCCGAAAACGGCATGAAGGTCGCGCCTCCGTCAGACGGGCTGAAGGCCGAACTGCAAGGGTTTGGTGCCACCATGACCGATGAATGGCTCGCCGGTGCGGGCGATGCGGGCAAGGCCATCATCGACGCCTACAAAGCGCAATAATACCAGCATCGGACCGGGGTTCGCCATTGGCGGACCCCGACAAACGAATGAGGCGTGACATGACTCAAGGCGATCAACCCGGCGTGCTGCGCCGGGGGCTGGATAGGCTCTACGATTTCTGCGCGGTGTTGTCGGCGGGATGCCTGGTCGGGATTCTGATTGTCATCGTCATGCAGATGGTCGCGCGCTGGTCGTCGATAACCTTCCCCGGATCGACCGAATATGCGGGCTACCTTATGGCCTCGGCCTCGTTCCTCGCCTTTGCCCATGCGCTTAACCGCGGGGTGCATATTCGTGTCGGTCTGGCGTTGAATGCACTGGGGCGGCACCGCTATTGGGGCGAGCTGTGGTGCCTGATCATCGGATCGGCCGCCTCTGCCTATCTGGCCTGGTACGCGGTCAAGCTGGTCTACTGGTCGCGCAAGCTCCACGATGTCAGTCAGGGGCAGGATGCCACCGCGCTTTGGATCGTGCAACTGCCGACCGCTTTTGGCGCGGTACTGCTGGCCGTCGCTTTCCTCGATAACCTGCTGACGCTCATTCTGACGGGCCGTGACAATATCAAACCGGAACCGACAGCCGACGTCGGCACCGTTTAGGAGCGCGCAAATGGCCACTGAATTCGCCCCGCTCGCCGTCTTTCTCTTTGTGCTCTTCCTGCTGCTGGGGTCCGGTGTCTGGATCGGGCTGGCGCTTCTGGGCGTGGCCTTCGTGGGGATGGAGCTTTTCACCCTGCGCCCCGCAGGCGACGCGATGATGACGATCATCTGGCGGTCGGCGTCAAGCTGGTCGCTGACGGCGCTGCCGCTGTTCATCTGGATGGGCGAGATCCTGTTTCGCACCCGGCTGTCCGAGGATATGTTTCGCGGGTTATCGCCATGGATGGCGCGATTGCCGGGCGGGCTTTTGCATACCAATGTCGTCGGCTGCACCGTCTTTGCCGCCGTTTCAGGGTCGTCGGCGGCGACGTTGACCACGGTCGGCAAGATGTCGATCCCCGAACTCCTGCGGCGCAACTACCCCGAAAACATGGTCATCGGCACATTGGCAGGGGCGGCGACGCTGGGCCTGATGATCCCGCCCTCGCTGACGCTGATCGTCTACGGTGTGACCATCAACGAATCCATCACCAAGCTGTTCATCGCGGGCATCATTCCGGGCATCGTGCTGGCCGCGATGTTCATGGGCTATATCGCCGTCTATTCCTTCCTGTCGCCCAGCTACAAACCCGACCCCGAACCACAGATGAGCTTTGCAGAAAAACTCTCCAATTCGCGGTTTCTGATCCCGATCCTGATGCTGATCACGCTGGTGATCGGGTCGATGTATCTCGGCTTTGCCACCGCCACCGAAGCGGCGGCTTTTGGCGTTCTCGGCTCCATGACCCTTGCCGGGTTGCAGGGATCGCTCAGCCGGGCCAATTTCTTTGAAAGCCTGATGGGCGCCACCCGCACCTCGGCGATGATCGCACTGATCCTGGCCGGGGCCTCGTTCCTGTCGCTGTCGATGGGATTTACCGGCTTGCCGCGCGCTCTGGCCGAATGGATCGGATCGTTGGATCTGTCGCGCTTTCAGCTCTTGATGGCCTTGATGGTTTTTTACATCGTCATCGGCTGTTTTCTTGACGGAATATCTTCGGTCGTGCTGACCATCGCCGTGGTCGAGCCGATGATCCGACAGGCGGGAATCGACATCATCTGGTTCGGGATATTCATCGTCGTGGTGGTTGAAATGGCGCAGATCACGCCGCCCATCGGGTTTAACCTTTTCGTCCTGCAGGGCATGACCCGGCACGAGATGAACTATATCGCCAAAGCGGCGATTCCGATGTTCCTGATCATGGTGGTGATGGTGTTCGTGCTGATCGCCGTGCCCGACCTTGCCACCTGGCTGCCCGAAAACATGCACGACAGTCCCGGCGGATAGAATGCCTCCCATGGAACTGGACCTGTTGGCGGCCCCATGGCTTCTGGTGCTTGTGCTGGTCATTGTCTTTGTTGCGGCCATTGTCCAGGCGGGGCTGGGCATGGGGTTCGGGCTGATGGCGGCACCGCTGCTGGCAGTTCTTGACCCCGAACTGGTCCCGGCCCCGGCGCTTTTTCTGGGATTTGCCTCCTCACTGCTGGTGGCCTTGCAGCAGCATCGCCACATCCACTGGCCCGAGGTCGGCATCGCCAGCGTCGGGCGTCTGGCCGGGGTGGCGGCCAGCAGTGCGGTTTTGCTTTTCTTTACCGACCGCAACAGCTTTTCGATCCTCTTCGCCCTGATGATCGGGCTGGCCGTGCTGCTGTCGGCATTCGGCCCGCGCGTCGCGTTTACCCGGCCCCGGCTTTTTGGCGTCGCCATCATATCGGGCCTGATGGGAACCATCACGTCGGTCGGTGCCCCGCCTCTGGCGCTGATCTACCAGAACCGCCCGGCGCAATCCGCGCGCGCGACATTGGCCGCGTTTTTTACCATCGGTTGCGCGATGTCGCTTGGCGCGCTTTATCTGACCGGCTGGGCATCCTCGCGCGATTTCCGACTGGCATTGCTGATGGCCCCGGCGATGATCGCCGGGCTTCTGGCAGGGCGGTTGCTGCAATCGCGGTTTGACCGGCGCTACCGTGGCCTGATGCTGATCGCCAGCGGACTTGCGGCGGTGCTGTTGCTGGGGCGCGGCATCCTCGGCTGACGGGCGTCGACGACCATAAGCTTAGCCGATGAACCCATTAGAATTGCTCTCATATTCCGGGGCCCGCCGCCCCCGCAGCGGACGCGCCGACCCGAAATGAGGCCCGCATACCCCTTGACTCGACGGGCGGCTTTTTGCCACTGTCGGCGCACTGGGGGGACTGACATCAATTCAGGCCGTCACAAGAACGAAAACAACGCTGGACATGCCGACGGTGACCATCCGGCAATTCGGGTGGTTATTGCCGGAATACCAGTTTGACCATGCTTCAACAGAGAGGTCGCAATGACAAAACCAACCAAAATATTCGTGACGAGTTGGGTGGGAACACTCCTGCTCACGACAAGCGCATTCGCGGCTTGTCCGGCCATCACCGTCGCCGACATGCAGGGGGTGGCTGCGGGCCAATTCCCCGAGCAATATGAGATCTCCGAATTCCAGACCGCCGCCAACTGTACGATGGAGTTCGCCGAAAACCCGGCCATTGCCGATCTGAACGCGCAGATCCGCAACAACCCCGATCTGCCACCGCTGGCCGAACGCCTGCCCGAGGAGCCGCTGGTGGTCGTGCCCTATGATTCCATCGGACATTACGGCGGCACGTTCGACGCCCTGTCGAACGCCAACGAAGCGGGCACCTCCGATTTCCTGTCGGTTCGCCACGTCAACCTCGTGCGTTATTCCGACGATCTGGAAACCATCGTTCCAAATGTTGCGAAAAGCTGGGACTGGAACGACGACTTCACGAAACTGACCTTCCACCTGCGCAAGGGCCACAAATGGTCCGACGGCCAGCCTTTCACCTCGGCCGATGTGAAGTTCTGGTACGATAACCTGGCGCTTGACCCAAACATCAACGAAAAGCCGAAGGATTACGTCACCGTCGGCGGCGAAAGGATGACGATCGAAACCCCGGATGATGAAACCGTCATCTTCAATCTGCCGGCACCGAAGCCGGGCCTTCTGGCACACTTCGCCACCCATTTCGGGCAAGGCTTCCAGCCCAAGCACTTCCTTGGACAGTTCCACCCCGACATCAACCCCGATGCCGACAAGCTGGCGCAAAGCATGGGCTTCGCAAATGGCTATGACGTGATCAAGGCCTATTACGGCAATTCGGACTGGACGGATACCGGCACGCCGATGCTGAATTCGCCCGACAAGCTCGACAAATTGCCGGCCAATGCGATGCCGACGCTGGAAAGCCACTTCGTCATTCGCGAAACGACCGAGGGGCGCCATTTCGTCGCCAACCCTTACTTCTTCCAGGTCGATACGGCGGGTAATCAACTGCCCTACATCAACGAGCAGGACGAGGTTTTCGCCAACGACCAGGAAGTGCGGCTTTTGAAGCTGGTCAACGGCGAGGTCGATTACAAGGCGCAATCGCTGCAATTGTCGGACGCCCCCCTGCTCTTGGAAAACCAGGAAAAGGGCGGTTATACGATCCAGCTCAAGCCCAAGATCGCCATGCAGGCGGTTTCCTTCAACGTCACGTCGGATGACCCCGAGAAACGCGAGGTTTTCGGAAACTTCGATTTCCGCAAGGCGATGTCGATCGCGATTGATCGCAATGCGCTGAACGAGACGGCCTATTTCGGCGAAGGCACAATCCAGCAATATACCGGCTTTTCGCCCCTGCCGGACTATATCGACCCCAAGTGGAAGTCCTTTGCCACCGAATACGACCCCGAAGGTGCCAAGGCGCTTCTTGACGGGATCGGTGTCGTCGACAAGGACGGGGACGGTTTCCGTGATCTGCCCTCGGGCGCGCCGCTGGTGCTGAACCTGCAATTCGCCACGCAGGGCATCGCCGGTCAGGTTGTCGAGCTGATCGGCCAGGAATGGGCCGATGTCGGCATCAAGACCACGGTGAAAGAGATCACGCCGGATGAATATCGCTCGGCGCAATCTTCGAACCAGCTTGACGTCGGGCTTTGGGAAAAGGGCCAACCCGTCGGTATCATCATGGGCAACAACGAGCTTTGGGTGCCGCCTTTCGAGAATTACTTCGCCCACCGCACCGGTATGCTCTGGGCTGAATGGGTCGACTCGAATGGCGCCAATGGTGTGGAGCCGCCCGAATATGTCAAACAGCTCATGGCCGATATCGCCTCGCTGCAATCGACGCCTTCGGGAACCGACGAGTTCAAGGCCATCGCCAACCGGCTGGTCGAAAACATGACCGGCAATCTGCTCTTCATCGGCACGGCGCTGACGCCGGATCCGATCTATCACCGCAATGCGTTGAAGAACTTCCCCGAGTTCAAGACCGCGTCCTACGAATACTACCGGACTTTTCCCTACCGGGCTTCCCAGTGGTATTTTGACGAATAAAGCGGTGTCACTGACGTGAACCATCCCTGAGGCGGGCGCATCTGTCCGCCTCAGACATCCTTACCCATCGGTCGCATATCTGGGGCAGCGCAACCGTCATGAGCCAATTCATCCAATTTGCTATCACCCGTGCCTTTCTGGCCCTGGTAACGCTTTTGACCGTGTCGCTGATCGTGTTCACCTTGATGGAACTGGTGCCTGGCACCTGCGCCGAACGCTATCTCGCCTTCAAGAACACCCAAGGATCGCAGATCACCATCGCCGATATCAAGGCCGAAGAACGCCGCCTCGGCCTCGACCGACCTTTTCCAGAACGCTGGGGCAAGTGGGTCTATAACGTCTTTGTCCATGGCGAATTTGGCGATAGCTGCATCCTGCGGCTGAACATCAATCAGCTTTTGTCCGACAAGTTCTGGATATCGCTCGGCATCTGCATGGCGGCGCTGATCCTGTCCTATGCCATCGCAGTCCCCGTAGGCATCATATCGGCAAGCTCCAACAGCCCCATCACCAACAATTCGCTGCGTTTCGTCAGCTATCTGGGGCTGGCGCTGCCCAATTTCCTGCTCGCCCTGATTATCATGCTGTTTTCAACCGTGTTCTTCGGCGACAGCCTGACGGGGCTGTTTTCCAAGGAATACCGAGACGTCGCATGGAGCATGGCCAAATTCGGCGATTTCCTGGCCCATGCCTGGCTACCCGTGTTCATCCTCGGTTGGTCGGCGACGGCGTTTGCCTTGCAAACCGTGCGGGCGCTGATGCTGGATGAAATCGGCAAGCTCTATGTCACCGCCGCCTCGGCGCGGGGGGTAAGCGGGACACGGCTCTTGTGGCGCTATCCGGCGAAACACTCGCTGGGGCCGGTGATCAATTCGCTGGGTTTCGACCTCAACCGCATCTTCAACGAATTGCCGATCGTCGCGCTGATCCTGACGCTTACCGAAGCCGGGGCGCTGCTGTTTGAATCGCTTGCCCGCTCCAACGACCAGCAACTGGCCGGCGCGATCATCTTCCTTCTCACCGCCAGTATCGTGGCCTTGAACTTCGTCACCGATATCCTGCTGGCCCTGATCGACCCGCGGGTGCGCCGCGGCATGATGGGATAAGCGATGTTCTGGAAGAAGAAGAAAACCGACGGCGTCGACCAGAAGGCCAAAGAGGCCTATTTCACCGCCTCGCAGGGGCAGTTGATCTGGTCACGCTTCAACCACAACCGCACCGCCATGATCGCACTATACGCGCTTTTGCTGATGATGCTGATGGGGCTTTTCGCGCCCTTCCTGTCGCCCTACGACCCGACCATCGCGGGCCGCGATACGAATTATGAAAACGGCGCGCCGCAAATACCCAAATTCTGGGACGAAAACGGCTTTTCCGCCCGACCCTTCATCTATGCCACCGAACGCGAACGCTCGGCCAAGACCAATTTCCGCTGGGTGGTGACCGAAAAGCGCGATGAACGGCTTTATCTGCATCTTTTCGTGCGCGGCTGGGATTACAAGATTTTTTCGCTCAACTGGGACGCGCCGGGCACCGCCTTCGATGTCGACTTTGCCCTGATCCGCTCCAACATCCATCTCTTTGGCGTTGAGGGGGGCATGGTCCACCTTTTTGGCACCGATGCCAGCGGCAAGGACATCTTCGGACGCACCCTGCACGCGATCTATACTTCGCTCGCGGTGGGCACATTGGGCGTGTTCATCTCATTCGTGCTGGCCTTGGTGATCGGCGGGGTGGCGGGGTATTTCGGCGGCTGGATCGATTCCGTGCTGCAAATGATCACCGATGCGATCCGAACCGTGCCGTCGATACCGCTTTTCATGGCGCTTGCCGCCTTCATGCCCGATCACTGGTCATCCGAAACCCGGTTTTTCTTCATCTCGATCATCCTTGGCCTCATCGGCTGGCCGACGCTGGCGCGACGCATCCGCACCCATCTTCTGACCGAACGCACGCAGGAATATGTGCTGGCCGCCGAACTGTGCGGCGCCTCGTCCAGCCATGTGATCCGCCGTCACCTCTTGCCCAGCTTCACCAGCTACATCATCGTCGATCTGATGATCTCTTTCCCCTATATGGTCCGCTCTGAAACCGCGCTTTCCTTCATCGGCCTCGGGCTGAAAGACCCGGTCAATTCGCTGGGGGCCCTGATGCAGAACGTGTCCAAGGCCGACGTTCTCTTGAATTACCAGTGGTATTTCATCCCCGTGATCTTCTTCATCGCTCTGGTGCTGGCCTTCGTCTTTGTCGGCGACGGGTTGCGCGATGCGGCCGATCCCTATTCGGGGACCAAGAAATGAGCAAACCCCTGATCTCGGTCGAGGATCTGACGATCCGGTTTCGCACGGATGAAGGTCTGGTGACCGCCGTTGAAGATGTGTCCTTCGACATCAACCCCGGCGAGGTCATGGGGTTGGTGGGCGAAAGCGGGTCGGGCAAATCGGTGACGGCCAAGGCGCTGATGCTGCTCAACGCGGGCAACACCCGCTATGATCCGAAATCGCGCATCACCCTCAACATGCCCGACCGCGCGGTGGATGTGTTTTCCCTGAAACGCGACGCCGAATTGCGGGTGGTGCGCGGCGGCGCCGTGTCGATGATCTTTCAAGAACCCATGGCCTCGTTCGCCCCGGCAATTTCGGTGGGCAAGCAGATGGTCGAACAGCTTTTGATCCATACCGATCTATCCAAGGCGGCGGCGCGTGACCTGTCGATCGAAATGCTCGACCGCGTCGGCATCCCCGATGCCGCCCGGCGGTTCGATCAATACGCCTTCGAGTTCTCCGGCGGGATGCGCCAGCGCGCGATGATCGCCATGGCGCTCTCCACCCGGCCCCGACTGCTGATCGCCGATGAACCGACAACCGCCCTCGATGTGACGATTCAGGCGCAGGTGCTTGATCTGATGAAGGATCTGGTCCGCGAATTCGGCATGGCAATCCTGTTCATCACCCATGATCTCGGGGTCATCGCTCAGACCGCCGACAAGGTGGCGGTGATGTATCTGGGCCGCATCGTCGAAAAAGGCACCGTGCGTCAGGTGATCCGCGACCCGCAGCATCCCTATACGCGCGGCCTCCTGAACGCCCTGCCAAAGCTCGAAGACCTGGAGGCCGAACTGACCCCGGTTCCGGGCGACATCCCCTCGCCGCTCGACCGGCCAGCAGGATGCGTCTTTCAGACCCGCTGCCCGGTGGCGATCAAGGGGCGCTGCGACCGCGTGGCGCCCGACTATTCCGACCTTTCGGGTGGGCGTTCCGTCGCCTGCCATCTTGTCGCCGACATGGTCAAACAAGGAGCGGCGTGATGGCAAAACCCCTGATCGAGGCCAAAGACCTGACCGTGCGCTACACTATTGGCGGCGGCCTGCTGACCAAGAAGGTCTATCTGAACGCGGTTGACGATATTTCAATCTCCATCGCCAAGGGCAACTTCTTTGGCCTTGTCGGTGAAAGTGGCTCAGGCAAGACCACGCTCGGGCGGGCGCTTTTGCGGGCCGCGCCGATCAGCGACGGCTCTGTCACCTATGACGACGGCGAGGTGCGCTATGACCTGCGCAGCCTGTCAAAGCCCGAGCTGAAGGAATACCGCAAACGCGCCCAGTTGATTTTCCAGGATCCCTACGCGGCGCTTTCCCCGCGTATGACCGTGCGCGACATCATCGCCGAACCGCTTGAGGTGATGGGCCTGACCAAAACCCGCGAGGAAACCGACGCCCGCGTGCGCGAAATCGCCGCCAAATGCCGGTTGAACCTTGAACACCTGCGGCGTTTCCCACACGCCTTTTCCGGCGGCCAACGCCAGCGGATATCCATCGCCCGCGCGCTGGTCTCCGGCCCGCGGTTCATCGTCGCCGATGAAAGCGTGGCGGCCCTCGATGTGTCGATTCAGGCCGATGTGCTGAACCTCTTGAAAGCGATCCAGAGGGATATGGGCATATCCTTCCTGTTCATCAGCCATGATCTGTCGGTCGTCGCCCATGTCTGCGATCATGTGGCGGTGATGTACCTTGGCCAACTGGTCGAAACCGCCCCCACACGCGATCTGTTCGCGCGTCCCCGCCATCCCTATACCAGTGCCCTCATTTCGGCGATTCCGCCGCTTGACCCCGACGCCCCGGCCAATGTCGAAAAGCTGGAAGGTGAAATTCCGTCGCCCACGAAACCGCCATCGGGTTGCAAATTCCACACCCGCTGCCGTTTCGCCAAGGATATCTGCAAGAAAGACATCCCCAAATTGCGACCCATGGGCGAAGAACGCTTTGTTTCCTGCCATTTCGCCGAAGAGTTCGATTTTTCCCGTAATTCCGCAGCAATCGAACCAGCCGGGGCCTGAAAATGTCGCAAAAAGGCAATGTCCTTTTCATCACCATCGACCAGATGGCGGTTGAGGTTCTGTCTGGCCCGCTTGCTGCACATATCAAGACGCCGAATTTCGACCGGCTGGCGGCATCGGGTGCCAGCTTCGCCAATCACTTCACCGTCACCGTGCCTTGCGGCCCTGCCCGCGCCAGCCTGCTGACCGGCCTCTATGCGATGAACCACCGCGCCATCCGCAATGGAACCCCGCTGGCCCGTCATCACGCCACCATCGCGACCGAGGCGCGCAAGGCGGGCTATGAGCCCTTGCTTTTCGGCTATTCCGATATCAGCCCCGACCCGACCGGCATGGATCCCGAAGACCCCGATCTGAAAACCTATGAAGGTGTCGCCCCCGGTTTTCGCGAACTGGTGGAAATGCGCCTTGACGACGGCCTGGAATGGCCCGCCTATCTGCGCGCCAAAGGCTACGAATTCGAGATGGACGGTGCCAGGGTGCACGACATCTACCGCCCCCGTGGTCCCGCCAATGAGCCGCGCCCGACCGACCCCGCCCTTTACCGGGCCGAGGACAGCGACACCGCCTATCTCACCGACCGCACTCTACAGGCGCTCGACATCCGCAAGAACCGCCCCTGGTTTGCGCATGTCACCTATATCCGGCCCCATCCGCCGCTGGTGGCCCCCGCGCCCTATAACGCGATGATCAACCCCGCCGATCTGCCCCGGCCCGACCTGGACCAACCCGATCACCCCTTCATGGGGGCCTGGTTCAGCAGCGCCGCCGCAACCGGGCTCTACTGGGGCTTTGACGGCGACTGCGCCGCCATGACCGACACCCGCATAAGCGAGCTGCGCGCGGTCTATCTGGGCCTTGTCGCCGAGGTAGACCACCATATCGGTCGCATCCTCGACTGGCTGGACAGCACCGGGCAAGCCCAGAACACCTTGGTGGTTCTGACCGCCGATCACGGCGAAATGCTGGGGCAAAAGCGCATGTGGGGCAAGGAAAGCGTTTTTGACGCCGCCTATCACGTGCCGCTCATCATCCGCGACCCCCATGCCACGCCCGGCCAGAAGGTCACTGCCATGACCGAATCCGTCGATATTGCCCCGACCATTCTCGACTGGATCGGTCGGACAGCGCCAGAGGCGATGGATGGCCGCTCGCTCTTGCCCTTCGCCAGGGGCATCACCGCCGACGGTTGGCGCGACGCCGTGTTTCTCGAGGCCGATTTCGGCAGCGCGACCAACCCCACCCGCTTTCAGAACGCCCTTCACCTCAACGACCATCAAACCGGCGTATCGGTATTGCGCGAAACCCGCTGGAAATATGTCCATTTCGGCGGTGGCCTGCCACCCATGCTCTTCGATCTGGCCACTGATCCGCTGGAAACCACCAATCTGGCCGCCGATCCGGATTTCGCACCCGAAATCCCCCGCCTCGCCCGCCGCCTGATCGACCGGATGTCAGAACGTCGCGACCGGCGCCTGACTCATTTCAATCTGGACGGGTGAAAAGCCTCGGGCCACGTGATTGCGGCCAGATACTCTTGATGCAATCGCATCCATATGATCGGATGTCCCCATGGCAGAACCACCGTCGCCTGAAACGCAAGCCGCCTGGAAGGCGCTGATCCGCGCCGCCGACAACGCGCGGGAACAGGTTGCCCTTGCGCTGTCTGAGACCAAATTGCCGCCCTTGTCATGGTATGATGCCCTGCAAGAGATCGGGAACGCCGGCCCCGAGGGACTTCGCGCCTTCACCTTGAAAGACCGGCTGGCCTTGCCGCAATATGCCACCTCGCGCCTGCTTGCCCGGATCGAGGCCGCGGGACTGATCACCCGCCAGACCTGCGACGACGATGCGCGCGGCCAGATCATCACGCTCACGCAGAAAGGTGCCGATACACGCCAACGCATGTGGCCGGTCTATGCCGATGCGATGGAACGCGCGATCGGGGCCAAACTGAATCCGGTGCAAACCGCCCGGCTGGCGCGGTTGCTGGAAAACCTGCTGTGACGCCCAATCGGCAACTGCAACGGGTCTGCCGGCCCGGACAGACGAACCCGCCTTTCCCATTTGCGGCTCAGCCAGGCAGCGCCAGTTCAGCGCGGCCCGTTCAATCCCCCGACGGGCCACCCCTGAGATAGGGAAACCAGTCCGCGCGCAGGCGCTGCCCTGCCACCATCTCATGGCCGGGAAAGGGCGGTGACGTGCGCCCTGGCCGCTCCACATAAAGCG
>JBATDH010000448.1:0-1801 GCA_049663365.1 Albidovulum sp.
ACATGACATGGGGGTGGTGATGGACCTGTCGGACCGGGTGGTGGTGATGGATTACGGCAAGAAGATCGGCGACGGTACACCCGACGAGGTGCGCGCCAATCAGGCGGTGATCGACGCCTATCTGGGGGTGGCCCATGACTGACGTCCTACTGTCCCGCATCCGTCCCGCCCGCGTCGGGCATCCGTCCCGCATCCGTCCCGACAGGGCGCGCGGCCCCGAAGGGAGATGTTCAGATGTATGACCAGTTTCTTTACGCGATGGAGGTCACGCTGAACGGGCTGATGGCGGGGGTGATGTATTCGCTCGTGGCCCTCGGTTTCGTGCTGATCTTCAAGGCCAGCGGCATCTTCAACTATGCGCAAGGCGTGCTTGCGCTTTTTGCCGCCCTGACGCTGGTCGGGTTTCAGGACGGGCAGGTGCCCTTCGCGCATCTGATCAACGCGATGTTCGGCACCGCGCTGCACAACTTCGGCTGGCAGTTGCCGAGCCTTGTCGCCATCGCGCTGACCGCCGGGGTGATGGTGCTGCTGGCGATCGTCATCGAAAAGCTGGTGCTGAAACATCTGGTCAACCAGCCGCCGATCATCCTCTTCATGGCGACCATTGGGCTGGCCTATTTCCTCGAAGGCTTTGGTGATTTGATGTGGGGGGCCGATATCAAGAAGCTCGATGTCGGGCTGCCGCAGGGCATCAACGAGACCATCGACGAAGTGACCTTCAACCTTTTCGGCTACGGCTTTTTCATCGACAATCTCGACATCGTCGCCACGGTGATCGCGGCGCTGCTGGTGATTTCGCTGACGCTTTTCTCGCAATACTCCAAACAGGGCCGGGCGCTGCGCGCGGTCGCCGACGACCATCAGGCGGCCTTGTCGGTCGGCATCTCGCTGCGCTTCATCTGGGTGCTGGTGTGGTCCATCGCCGGCTTCGTCGCACTGGTCGCGGGCATCATGTGGGGGTCGAAATCCGGCGTGCAGTTTTCGCTGTCGCTGATCGCGCTCAAGGCTCTGCCTGTCCTGATGCTCGGCGGCTTCACCTCGATCCCCGGCGCGATTGTCGGCGGGCTGATCATCGGGGTCGGCGAAAAGCTTTTCGAATTCATGGTCGGACCGATGATCGGCGGCGCCACCGAGAACTGGTTCGCCTATGTGCTGGCGCTTCTCTTCCTCGTCTTCCGGCCGCAGGGCCTCTTTGGCGAGAAGATCATCGAAAGGGTATGACGATGGCACGGGTCGAGATCGCGGGAGCCTCCGGCGGGAGTATTTGGACAAAGGTGAAACGGCGGTTTCTTCTTTGTCCAAATACTCATCGCAACCCTGCAACGGGCGGGAGGCCGGGATATGACGCATAGGGCGCGCATGGGTGTCGTCTGCATCGACTGCAAGACCGAAGACCTGACCGAGCCAGTGGCCTATTGGTCGGCGATGCTGGGGATGGCGGGCGAGATCGACGAGCGTGGCAAATACGCGGTGTTCGACGGGCATAAGGGGTTTCCGCGGGTCTTGTTGCAGGCGGTCGATCATGCGCCCCGCGTGCATCTGGATTTCGAGACTGATGATCTGGATGCCGAATGCGCCCGCCTGAAGGCGCTGGGCGCAAAGGAAGTGGCGCGGATCCGGACCTGGATCGTGATGGAGGCGCCGACCGGGCACCGCTTCTGTCTGGTGCGCCCACAGGGCGATGATTTTCCCGGTGACGCGAGGGAGTTCGGGTGATGACAAAGCTTATGCCGATTTTCGCAACCCTGCCGTTCCTTCTCATGGCATTTGGCCTTGTCCAGACCGTCATGAATATCGCAGA
>JBATDH010000449.1:0-2202 GCA_049663365.1 Albidovulum sp.
ATTTGGCGCGGCCTGCCCGCTCTGGCCGCTTTACGAGGCGCTGGCGCGGCCGATGGTGCCGATAAGGGCGGTGGTGGAACTGGCCGGGCGGGTGCCGCAGCGGTTCCTGACCTATGCGTTCAGTGAACCGCGTTATCCGGGAGGCTTTGACGGCCCACAGGTGGTGGAGGCGATGATGCTGATCCTGCCCGCGCCGCCCGCGCGCCAGGAGGGTGAGCGTGCCATCGGCACGTCGTGTCGGATTTGTCCGAGAGCGGCCTGCGTGGCGCGGCGCGAACCGTCGATACTGAGTCTGGACGCCTGAGGCGCAATGTTTTTGCATTTTGACTTGGGGCCGTTCTATCGTCGATACTGGCGAAAACCGGGGGAAGGGGGCGGCAGATGAGCAGACGGGTCTTGCTGATCGAAGACGAGCCGCATATTGCCGAGGCGATCCGGTATATTCTGGGGCGCGATGGCTGGACCGTGGCGACCCATGACAATGGTCTTGATGCGCTGGCGGTGATCCGGGCGCAGGATCCGCATGTGCTGGTGCTGGATGTGATGCTGCCGGGACGGTCGGGCTATGAGATACTGGCCGAATTGCGCGCCGATGCCCGACTGGCGCATCTGCCGGTTCTGGTGCTGAGTGCGCGAGGTCAGGAAAGCGAACGGGCCCGGGCAGAGGCGGCGGGGGCCAGCCGGTTCATGGCCAAGCCCTTTGCCAATGACGCGATACTGGTGGCCCTGCGCGAAATGGCCGGATCATGAGGGTGCGAACCGCCCGACCCGTGCCTGGCCGTATGTCGCCCCTGATTGGGGGAAGGTGCCGGTGATCCCGCCGCGCCCGCCCCTGTTTCTGGCCCGTCAGAGTTACCGCCGTCGCCGGATGACGGATGCGGCGCGGCTTTGGCCGTTGCTGGGGGCGTTTTTCTTCATGATGCCGATCCTGTGGCATCCGGCGGAAACACCGGAGCCGGATACGGCCTGGGGCGGGCTTTATCTGTTTGTGGCGTGGACCGGGCTGATCGTCGGGGCGTTCATTTTGTCGCGCATCCTGTCGCGCAGTGACACGTCCGAAGACAGCGACCCGCCATCGGATGGCAACGGGCCGGGGGCGGGCTGATGGTGCCGTTCAAGATACTTGTCGCGGTATGTCTGGCCTATGTCTGCATGTTGTTCCTGGTGGCCTTTGCCGCCGAAAGGCGGGCAAAGCGCGGCCAGATCGGCTGGCTGCGCTCGCCTCTGGTCTATACGCTGTCGCTGTCGATCTACTGCACGGCCTGGACCTTTTACGGTGCGGTCGGCTATGCGGCGCGGTCGGGGCTGGAATTCGTGACCATCTATCTGGGGCCGACATTGGTGTTGATCGGCTGGTGGTGGGTGTTGCGCAAGCTGGTGCGGATCGGGCGCAGCCAGCATGTGACCTCGATTGCCGATCTGATTTCGGCCCGCTATGGCAAATCGAATGTGTTGGGGGTGATTGTCACGATGATTTCGGTCGTCGCGGCGACCCCCTATATCGCGTTGCAATTGCAGTCGGTCACGCTTTCGTTCGGGGTCTTTGCATCGGGGGCACCGGAAGGCTGGGCCAAGCCCGATCAGGGGGCGACGACGCTGTGGCTGGCGGGGGGGCTGACGCTGTTCACCATCCTCTTTGGCACCCGCAACCTTGACGCCAATGAACGCCATCACGGCGTGGTCATGGCGATTGCGCTGGAAGCGGTGGTCAAGCTGGTGGCGCTGCTGGCGGTGGGTATCTTTACCGTCTGGGGGGTGGCGGGGGGATTTGGCGATGTGATGGCGCGGATCGAAGCCTCGCCCATTGCCGACTGGCCGCTGGCACCGGGGCGCTGGATCGGGCTGACCTTTGTTTCGGCGGCGGCGATCCTGACCCTGCCACGGATGTTTCAGGTGATGGTGGTCGAAAATTCCGACGAGCGGCATCTGGCGACCGCGTCCTGGGCGTTTCCGCTTTACCTGATGCTGATGAGCCTGTTTGTCATCCCGATCGCGGTGGTGGGGCTGGAAACCTTGCCGCAGGGGGCCAACCCCGACTTGTTCGTGCTGACGCTGCCTTTGACCGAGGGGCAGGGAAAGCTGGCGATGCTGGCGTTTCTGGGCGGCTTTTCGTCGGCCACCTCGATGGTGATCGTGGCGGCAATTGCGCTGGCGACGATGGTGTCGAACCATGTCGTCACGCCTTTGTGGCTGAGCCTGCGG
>JBATDH010000450.1:0-9082 GCA_049663365.1 Albidovulum sp.
AGCCCCGGCAGAACTTTCGGTTCCTGGGTCGGCCCCTCGGGTTGCCTGCGCAACAATAGGTTCAGCGCGAAGGCCACACCAATCGCCCCGATAGCCCCGGCGATCAGCCGCTCGGGCACCTGCGCCGCCGTCGCCCAGCCCAAGGCCACACCCAGCGTCGCGGCCGGGGCCAGAATCGCCAACAGCCGTTTGTTGACCGCGCGGCGGTAGGCATAAAGCCCGAACATGTCCGACACGATATAGACCGGCAGCAACAACCCCGCCGCCGTCACCGGCGAAATCACCAGCGCCAGCAGCGGCACCGACAGCATCGCCACCACCGGCAGCCCACCCTTCGACAGCCCGACAAAGACCGAGGCGAACACCGCGATAATCCAGAATTCCGCGCCTTGCATGGTTTTGCCTTTTGTCCTGACAGCAAACCCTTAGCGCGGGGATGCCGACTGCGAAAGCTGTGGTTTGGCACTTTGTCCGACGGCACTGCTTGCCCCGCGCTGTCACCCCCGCGCAAGCGGGGGCCTCCCGTCGCCCGTTCTCCTTTTTGGATACCCCCGCTTGCACGGGGATGACAGACGGCGCGGGGACCTGCCCATATTCGCCGCGCGGCGGCTTCGCCGTGATTCCGCGCGCAGTGGTGCATCCGGGCAATACCGACCGCTGCGCCGCACCACCCTTTATGCCGCACCGCAGCACACTTGCGCGTGGCAGCGCAAAGCAGTACCCAAGGCGCGAAATTCATCAGCACCCGGAGACTTCACCATGGCCAGACCCAAGATCGCACTGATCGGCGCGGGGCAGATCGGCGGCACGCTCGCCCATCTCGCCGCCATCAAAGAACTCGGCGACGTAATCCTGTTCGACATCGCCGAAGGCACCCCGCAGGGCAAGGCGCTCGACATCGCCCAATCCGGCCCGATCGAAGGTTTCGACGCCACAATGAAGGGTGCCAATGACTATGCCGATATCGCCGGGGCCGATGTCTGCATCGTCACCGCCGGCGTCCCGCGCAAACCGGGGATGAGCCGTGACGATCTTCTCGGCATCAACCTCAAGGTGATGAAATCGGTGGGCGAAGGCATCGCCAAACATGCCCCGAACGCCTTTGTCATCTGCATCACCAACCCGCTGGACGCCATGGTCTGGGCGCTTCGGGAATTTTCCGGCCTGCCGCATGAAAAGGTCGTCGGCATGGCCGGCGTGCTTGATGCCGGGCGCTTCCGCCACTTCCTCAGCCTCGAATTCGGCGTCTCGATGCGCGATGTCACCGCCTTCGTTCTGGGCGGTCACGGCGACACGATGGTGCCTTTGGTGCGTTATTCCACCGTCGGCGGCATTCCCCTGCCCGATCTGGTGGCGATGGGCTGGACCACCCAGGAAAAGCTTGACGCCATCGTCCAGCGCACCCGCGACGGCGGCGCCGAAATCGTCGGTCTGCTGAAAACCGGCTCTGCCTTCTACGCCCCCGCCACCTCGGCGATCGAGATGGCCGAGGCCTATCTCAAGGATCAAAAGCGCATCCTGCCCTGCGCCGCCTATGTTGACGGCGCGCTGGGTCTCAAGGGGATGTATGTCGGCGTGCCCACCGTCATCGGCGCGGGCGGGGTCGAAAAGGTGATCAACATCTCGCTCAACAAGGACGAACAGGCGATGTTCGACAAATCGGTCGAGGCGGTCAAGGGCCTGGTCGCCGCCTGCAAGGGGATTGACGCGTCGCTGGCCTGAACCACCGCGCCGGAAACCTGCACATCCAAGGCCGGGCCAACGCCCGGCCTTTTCACATCCCCCCGCCCGGCAACCGGGGCCAAACAGCCAAAACCACCCCCACCCGAATCCCGCCGCAACTGCGGCTGGCAAACATAATGTGATCACATGATTTATCGCTGTGATCACAAAAAGCACTTTTCACAGCCCAAGCCCCTCTCTCAGGCATTTATCATTTCGTGACGCCCACGATTTATGGCACTACGGGCGCAAGGGCGATTAAGCGCGGGAGAGGATCGTGGCGGTGGATAACCATAATTTGATGAGGTTTCTGAGCGTTCTTTCGTTTTTCGTTTTTTCGGTATCCGCCCAAGCAGAATCTTGGCTAGAAGATGGTATGTCCGGCTTCCAAACTTGCCTAACGCAGTTTCCGGAATCAAAACCAACGCACGACGCGCTAAAGGCCGAAAACTGGCGCTTTGAGGCAAACTTAGGCAGCGGAAAGATCTACACCAAACAGGGGCGCAGGGCGATCATCTTAACCGGCAGGATGAAGGGCCAAAAGCGCGGCTGCGCTGTCATTGTCAGAAAACTAGCGCCAGATCAGGCGGTGGCATTGGCCAGAAGATTCCTCGCGCAAGCCAACTCGGTCAAGGATGCCGCGTTGACTGACGCTGATTCCGTGGCGGAATGGACTGCAATATTCAACGGCCGAAAAGTACGTTTCGTCGCAACTCGGTCGAAAAGCCTGACCATCATCCACGGCGCGGCCGTTCTGATGTTGGAAGATTGAGATGCGAACGGCTTTTATCGCAACAATTATGTTTACTGGTGGTGTCTTGTTCCCGATCACGACATATAGCCAAACTATGACTCATGTATTCGAGACTGCCTGCTTGAGTTCCTTTCCTGACTATCAAGCTGGCGCTGAAAATCTGAGGCAGATTGGTTTCAAAAAACAAAAAGATGGTACGTGGAGAAGCAAGGAATTCCTTGTAAATCCAAGCATTTCCGGATCGTCAGGCAAGACTATTTGCAGTGTGATGAATGCGGTTGCTGACCCCGAATTGGTGATCGAAGAATTTTCGGGTGTACTCACCCGACAACGGGCTGAAAAAATAACTGTCTCAAAGACTGTAAGCGGTCGGAAGGCGAAGTTTGATTTCAAGTTGGGCAAAAAACCAACGACAGTCAGGATTGAACCCTTTCTAACCAAGGGGGCATTTATTTCCATTTATGAAAATTGACTCACCGCCGGGCTGGCTAACTCCCGCCCCGCTAAACCAACACAGCAGGCTTCAACAGCATCGAAGGGCTCGCCCCGATGGCTCGGCTGGAGAGAATTTTGAAGGCGGTGACACAATGACAAAGCCACAACCAGACAACCAAAGTAGGCTCGGCCGCAGGGCTGCGCTCGCTACCGGGCTTCTGCTTGCCCTCACCGCCTGCTCGACGCCACTGACGCCAGAGCGAAAGGCCGCCGAGACAGCGCGCGCAGAACTTGGTGTCAAGTTGCTCCTGCGCGGCTGTATCGCGACCAAGGCCCAGACAAACCCGTCGATTGCCTATTTCCAGGCGCAAGGCATGACACAACCCATGCCACGGATTTCGAATGCGAGCGGTGTCTATGCCAAAGATCTCAGCAAGGGCGCGACCATAGCAAGTTTCAGTATGCCGGGCATAGATGGTCGGGGTTGCAGCGTTATCATTGATGATGTTTCACCGCCGATTGCGGCAGGTGCGTATTATGCGATGTCGCGTGCACGCAATGGTGATGAAACGGGTGCGAGCAAACCCGTGCCTTACGGGATCACGGCAGCGGGAGGGCTGCCCCGTTTCCAGCCTGATGGAACGTTCGAAGCCCTGTCATTCGAATCTGGCCTCAACTTGGATACCCATCGGCCCGCCTTTGTTCTGACCTATGTTACTGGGAAAACGACCTTACCGTTGCGGGAACTCCCCAATGGAATTCTGCTTCCTTCCCCACCTGAGATCGCAACAAAATTGCAGTAGACCGCGCTTCAACCCGCCGCCCGCACCCACCACGACCGACTCTAAACCGCCTTTCAGGAAAACACCCCATGACGACTGCGACCGAAAACAACACCTGCGACATCTGCCCGCGTCCCTCCTGGCACGGCCGGGACAACAAAACCGATGCGGGGTTGCGCACATGACAAGAAGGATCGTTCCTACTGTTGCCCTGTTGTTGGCGTTTCTTTCCTTCACGGGTACATTTTCGGCCCCTGCAATCGCCGGCGACAAACCCATCAACAGCCGCACCGAAGACAACCTGATACTCGGATTGATGCTTCGAGAGTTTTGCGTCGGCACTTTTCCGCGTTTTTCGAAGGCAGAATCCGCAATTGACTCTGCGCCGTATTTCGAACGGCGGGCCGGGAAGAAGATATGGGATCACAGGACTTTAGCGGTGGCAATGTCTCTTTCCCGAATTGACGGGCGGCCCGCATGCGTGATGACAGCGATATCCAGAAATTGGAAAGGTGCCGCTTGGGCCGCCTTTGCCGTTCCGGTTTTCGGCGCAACTTGGGACAGTGACCAAACCATCGTCGACAAAGGCCCAAGCCATGTAGGCGATAACTGGCGACAGCACATGTCGGTCCGATTTCCAACTCTCCAGCAGTTCACATTCGACGCGGACCGTCGTTCTGATGGACGTTGGATTTATACCATTGCCCTCATAGCAGCCAAGTAACCGCATCAAAGGTGTCGATATGCCCACACACGAACAACAGATCATTCTCCGATTTCGCCTGAACCAGACCGCTTCTGAACCATTGGCGACGGCGGTGACGGAATGAAAACGCCCGTCGCTCTCACCGCCGGGTTGCTCGCCGCTCTGGTGCTGGGCGGGTGCGTCACCCCTGATCCGGCCAGCCAGGCCCCTGTGTCGGCCCCGGCAACCGATGTCGGCCCCGGACCGGCACAGGCCGATGGAACCTCGGCGGGCGTGATTTTCAGCAGCGTTTGCGCCGACACGGCGCCGAGCTTCCGGCAGGCACCGGCAATCCTTGCCAAAATGCCCTTCCGCCAGCATCCGACCACGGGAACCTACTACCACCAGAACCTCGATCTGTCGGTCAAACTGATGCCCAAACGCTGCTCCATGGTGTTCAGTTCCAGGGAAAACCCGATGCAACTTGGCCTTGGTCTGGCCGCTTTTGCCGCAGTCGACTCGGGCTCCAACCAGATGGGCATCGACCCGGACACCGGCGCGTCGGCCACCAAAGGCAAGGGCGGAACCGCCTTTGAATTCGTCCCCCTTGGCCGCGCCAATGGCCGCAATATGTACCGCGCCGTGCTTATCGCGCCTTGAAACCCGTGTAGGCCTTCACCCCGCCCAAACGACGAAAACAGGAACCCGCACCGTGCCCAACCCCGACCTGACTGACATCTTTGAGGACAAGAGTTGGGGCGACGACAAGGGCGCGCCGCGCTCGGGGCATGGCTCGTCGCTGCGGCGCACCCGGCGGCTGCGCAAGGCCTTGCCGGGCCTGCTGCGCCGCTACAAGATCGCGACCTTCATCGACGCGCCCTGCGGTGACTGGACCTTCATGCAGGCGGTCGATCTGTCGATGCTGACCGCCTATATCGGCGGCGACATCTCGCGCGCGCTTCTCGACGCCAATCAGGCCGCCTTCGGCAGCGACAAGGCCCGCTTTCGGTTCCTCGACATCACCTGCGATGCCTTGCCCGAGGGCGACATGCTCATGTGCCGCGAATGCCTGATCCATCTGCGCGACACCAACCGCTGGGCGTTTTTCGAAAATTTCGCCGCCGCACAGATCGACTGGCTGTTGCTGACCATTGACTATGTGTCGGCCAATATTCCGCTGGACGCTGACGGCGATCACCAGAACTTCAACCCCATGCTGGCACCGTTCAACCTGCCCGACCCGGTCGAGATCATCGCCGAATCGGCGGACACCATCGACCCGGCGGCGCTGGGCGAGGCCACCGTCGGCCCGTGGAGGCGTCAGCGCGCCATGGGCCTCTGGTCACGCGCCCAGATCGCCAGCGCCGTGGCGGGACGGCCATGACCCACAGCGCAAGACCAACCTCCCGCGGAACGGATAGATGAAGGCCATCGTTCATATCGGCTGCCACAAGACCGGCACCACGGCGATCCAGACCTGGCTCGGCACCAACCGTGCGGCGCTGCGGGCCCAAGGCTTTTGCTATGACCGGTTTGACGGCAAAGGCTGGGCCACCCCGACCAATCAGGGGCAATTCATCATCGCCCTCTTCACCCGGTTCGGCAAAATGATCGGGGCCCGCGATTTCAACCGCAGCCACGGGATCAGCGACATGGAATCGCAGATCGAGATCACTCGGAAATTCGAGGCCGAGCTGCAAACCGCGATCCGCGCCGATGGCGACACCTATCTGATTTCCTGCGAACATCTCGGCACCTGGAGCGGGGGTGCAGGCGGCATACGCATTCTCGATACCTGGCTGTCATCGCTGTTTTCCGAGGTCCGCTACATCCTCTATCTGCGCCGCCCCGATATCTGGGTGGCAAGCTGCTATAGCCAGGGCGTCAAGGATGGTACATTGACCCTGACGCTGGCCGACTATCTGCGCCAGAAAAAATACTGCGGCTATCCCCGGCTGATCGCCGGTTGGGTAAAGGCCGTCGGCCGCAACCGTTTCGATCTGCGCATATTCGACGAGGTCTGGTTGCACAATGACGGGTTGATCGCGGATTTCGCCGGCGCCATCGGCGTCGACCCGACCGGCATGAAACTACCCGGTCGGCAGAACCCGTCCATCACCACCGCCGAAGCCGAGATCAGGCTGGAACGCAACCGGGGCAAACCGGCCCCCCGGCCAGGGGCGCTCTGGCCGCGTCTGCTGCGCTGGCTGAAACCTGCGCCAAAGCCGTCCCGGAAACTGGCGCTCACCGCCGAACAGACCGCCGAAATCTGGCAGGCCAACGCCGAAGGCATCGCCTGGGTGCGCCGTACCTTCTTTCCCGACCGGCCCGAGCTTTTCGTCTTTGCCAACCCGTCACCGGCACTTCCCGCAGACCGCCCCGAACGGCAGTTCCTGAAAAACAAGCAGGCGTCCCAGAAATGACCGCGATATACATCTTGCTGGTCTTGGCCATCATCGCTCGTCTCGGCGATGCGCCCGCAGCGGCCCAGTCGCTTCCAGTCAAGGCGGCAGCAGAGGCGCGGTTCGCCATGCAGAACTGCCTGGACAATCATCTGACCCCCTACAAGATTTTCGCCGGATTCACCCTGCACGGGTTCTATTACTCCAAAGAAGACCTTGGCGGCGGCCCGCAGGATGTATTGCACCGCTTCACCCGCCCCGACCGGCTGATTGATATCGCCGTCATCGTCGAACCCGATCAGACGGAATGCCGCATCAGCTCGCACCATATGGACGTAGAGCTGGCGTTGAAATTCACCCGCGCGGTCTTGCGCAGTATCTTTGACGGCGAGGTCGCCGAAGGCGGTCCGGAAGGCCAGAACGTCACCCCCTGGCATCCGCTGGCGGCAGACACGGCCTGTTCGGGCTATAGCTTCGCGCTGCCGCAACGGCAGGCATGGATCAAAATTGGTAATGCCGGTCAGGATCCGCGTTGCATCAGTGACGGCACATCCCAGATCATGATGAGGATGTAGGCCCGATGCAACGACACGCTGACACATCCCGCCCCTGCCCCCATTGCGACACCCGCGACGCCACGCGGATCGCGGCCTATTCGAAAGGCGAATGGGATGTGGTGGCCTGTGACGCCTGTGGTTTCGTCTATCTGGCCAATCCGGTCAGCTATGCCGATCTGAGCGAGGAACTCGCCTGGGAAAAGACCTATGTGGAAAAGGCCCAAAAGGGCGGCTCTTCGCCCCTGTCCGGGCTGAATCGGCGGCTGCGCAAGGCGCTGGGGCACCGCGGCGGCGAACGCGGCACCCGCATCTGGACCCGCGCCTTTGCCAAGGGCGCGGTGCTTGACATCGGTTGCGGCGAATTTCTGCGCCCGCCCGAACCGATGGTCCCCTACGGGATCGAGCTGTCGAACGCGCTGCACGCCAGGGTCGATCCCCTGATGCGGGCGCGCGGCGGCTATTGCCTCAAGGCACCGGGTGCCGAGGCTATCTGGCAATTCGACGCCAATTTCTTTACCGGTGTGATCATGAGTTCCTATCTGGAACATGAGGTCGAGGCCGCCCGCGTCCTCAGTGGCGCGCAGCGCGCACTGGTGCCGGGCGGCAAGGTGTTTGTGCGGGTGCCCAATTACGGCTCGCTCAACCGCCGTGTGATGGGCGCACGCTGGTGCGGCTTTCGCTATCCCGACCATGTCAACTATTTCACCCCCGCCAGCTTGCGCGCGATGGCCGCCAGGGCGGGTTTTTCCATGCAGATCGTCAACCGGGCCAATCTTTGGCTGGATGACAATATCCAGGCCCTGCTGATCAAGACCTGATGCGATGAAGGACGTAATTCCAATGCCCATTTCCTTAACACTGTTCCATTCATGGTAATCCGATGCCGATATTTCGCGTAAACAACCAGCTTCACTACTACGCCCATGTCCCCAAATGCGGCGGCTCCTCGGTCGAGGCGTATCTGAGGGCCCGCTTCGGTCCGCTCGGCTTTCTCAACACCCGCTATCTCGACCTGCCCGAAGCGCAGCGCTGGACCCGCTCGTCGCCCCAGCACCTGCCCATCGCCGATTTCCACCGGCTGATCCCGGTGGACTGGGTCGCCTCGTCCTTCGCCGTGGTCCGGCACCCGGTGAAACGGCTGGTCTCGGCCTTCCAGTATCAGGTGGAGGTGGAAGGCACCGTGGCAGCACTCTGGTCGATCGACGAATGGTTCGACGACTGGCTGAAAATCGCCGCCGACGATCCCTTTCGCTATGACAACCACCTGCGCCCGCAATCCGAAATCGTACCGGAACGGGCCACCATTTTCCGGCTTGAGGACGGCCTCAAACCCATCGTGGCGCATCTCGACACGCTGGCGGGCGACAGCAAGGGCGCGCGCGACATCGCCCCCGAAAACGTCCGCAAAAAGGCGCTCAGCCCGGATGCCGAACGTCTCAAACCTTCGCCGGAAACGCTGGCGCGCGTGGCCGACTATTACGCCCGCGACTTCGCCCGCTTCGGTTATCCGGCCGCGCCCGAACCATCCCCACATTCCCGCCCCGCCCCGCAGGGTATTCTGGGGCGGCTCACGTCAAGAATCGTGGGGCGCCACGGATGACCCGCGCCAACCCGTCCCCCCTATCCCCGAACCGCGCCGCACCCCGCGCGACCCCCCACCCTGAGCACAGGAGCGGCCGGGCCTGACCCTGCCGAAATGATCCATGACCGAACAATCCCCCAACGACCAGTTCCATGCCTCCTCC
>JBATDH010000451.1:0-1635 GCA_049663365.1 Albidovulum sp.
ACTGCTGCCCGCGACGACGCTGGTGGCCGATATGGTGCCCGATGCCGTGGGCATCTGGATGTATCACTGCCATGTCAACGACCATATCGCGGCAGGCATGACCGGGCGCTATGAGGTTCTGGCGGCGAACTGAAAATGGCTGGCCCCGCAGGGCATGTGCCATAGCGGCTGACCGCCCCCCGGTCAGCCAATACCCTTGGGTTGGTGAGGTAAACATCTGATATGGTCTACGTCTCGACAGGGGCGAGAAGCCCCCGGAGCGGGGTCCGGGGTTGCGCGGTGCCGGGTGGCTGACGGGGTGCCCTCAGGCGAGTATCTTGCAATGCCGGGCCGGGGTTGCTAGCCTTGGTGCGGGTCTGGCACAAGTCGAGGGAGGGCCGCAGCGGATGATCTATCAGCGGTATCTGACCTATGGCCCCGATTTTGCCCTGCATGGAACTGTGCAGGGCGGACCCCGGTAGTTCTCGAAAACCGGTCTGCCCGAGGGTATGGACGCACGCCATGCCCGGATGACAACGCGCTGATCTGCGGGCCATGCCCCGGCAGCGCTGGCAGAAGAGACCGACATGTCCGTGATATCCCTCAAAGACCTTGGCGTTACGCTGGCCGACCCGCTGTTTTGCGGCCTGAACCTGACCATTCACCCCGGCGACCGGATCGGGCTTGTCGCCGCCAACGGGCGGGGCAAATCGACGCTGCTGCGCTGTCTGGCGGGTCGCCATGAGCCGACGACAGGCGAGATCACCCGCGCGCGGGGGCTGATTGTCGGCCATGTCGAACAAGACCTGCCGGAGGGTGTTGCGGGCTTGAGTCTGGCGGCGGCGGTGCGCGCGGCGCTGCCCGCGGATCAGGCGGAAAACGAAGGCTGGCGGGTGGATATCGTGCTGGGTGAGTTCGACGTGCCCGAAGCGCTGTGGGAGGTGCCGGTGGCAGGGTTGTCGGGCGGCTGGCAACGGGTAATGATGCTGGCGCGGGCGTGGATACTAGGCCCGGATATCCTGCTTCTGGACGAGCCGACCAACCATCTTGATCTGGCGCGGATCGGCAGGTTGCAAGGCTGGATCGCCAGCCTGCCGCGGGATTTTCCCTTGGTGATTACCAGCCATGACCGGGCGTTTCTGGATGCGGTCACCAACCGGACGCTGTTTTTGCGCACCGAGCGCAGTCAGGTCTTTCCCTTGGCCTATGCGCGGGCGCGCGCGGCGCTGGAGGAGGCGGATGCGGCAGAGGAACGGCGCTTTGCCAATGAGATGCAAAAGGTCGGCCAGTTGCGCAGGCAAGCGGCCAAGCTGAAGAATATCGGCATCAATTCCGGCTCGGATCTGTTGGTGACAAAAACCAAACAGCTTGCCGAACGGGCCGAAAAAATCGAAGCCGCCGCCCGCCCGGCGCATCGCGACCTGTCGGCGGGCTCGATCCGGCTGGCAGGCAGTGGTAGCCATGCAAAGGCGCTTGTGACGCTGGAGGATGCAGCGATTGCCGCGCCCGATTGCCGCGCCTTGTTTCGGACCGGGGCGAAATGGATCGGGCCGGGCGACCGGATCGTGGTTCTGGGGCTGAACGGGGCGGGCAAGACGCAGTTGCTGAACGCGGTTTGGCGGGCGATTGCCGCCGGCGGTGGCGACGGGATCAAGG
>JBATDH010000452.1:0-4475 GCA_049663365.1 Albidovulum sp.
GGGGATCGTGCCCTGGGGCGGGGGCACCGGGCTGGTGCTGGGGCAGGTGGTGCCGGACGGGCCCGCGCCGCTGATCCTGTCGCTGGAGCGGATGAACAGGGTGCGGGGAGTATTTGCGCAGGAAAACGTGATGGTGGTCGAGGCGGGGGCTGTTCTGGCCGATGTGCAGGCGGCGGCGGAAGTTGCCGGGCGGCTTTTCCCGCTGGCCATCGCCTCGCAGGGCACGGCGCGGATCGGCGGCAATCTTGCGACCAATGCCGGGGGGGTGGCGGTGCTGCGCTATGGCAATGCCCGTGACCTTTGTCTGGGGGTCGAGGCGGTGATGCCGGACGGATCGGTGCTGCACGGGTTGAAGCGGTTGCGCAAGGACAATACCGGCTATGACCTGCGCCATCTGCTGATCGGATCGGAAGGGACATTGGGGGTGATCACCGCCGCGTCGCTGAAGCTTTTTGCGCCGCCCGCAGGGGTGGGCACGGCGCTTTTTTCGGTGGCGGGACCGGAGGCGGCGTTGGCGCTGCTGGCGCTGGCGCAGGCGCTAACTGGCGGTGGCGTCAGCAGTTTCGAGCTGATCCACCGGCAGGGATTGCTGTTTTTGGATGAGGCGATGCCGGAGTTTCGCCAGCCCTTCGCCGACCGCCCGGAATGGTCGGTGCTGGCCGAGATCGGGTTGCCGCCGGGGCTGGAGCCGGAGGCTGTATTGGGCGAGATTTTTACCCGCGGCGAGGCGGAAGGCTGGGTCAGCGACGGGCTGATCGCGCAGAGTATCGCGCAGCGGCAGGCGTTCTGGCAATTGCGCGAAAACCTGCCTGAGGCCAACCGCCGCATCGGCGCGATTGCGTCCCACGACATCGCCCTGCCGCTGTCGGAAATCGGCACTTTCATCGAACGGGCGACGGCAGAGGTGGCGCGGCTGGGGCCGTATCGGATCAATTGTTTTGGTCATCTCGGGGATGGCAACCTGCATTTCAACCTGTTTGCGCCCGCAGGTCGGCTACAAAATGAATTTATCACTAAAAACAATGAGTTACAGGTTACTATTCACGAGATTACACATGCGCTTGGCGGCACGATCAGCGCCGAACATGGCATTGGCCGGTTGAAGGTGGATGATCTGGAGCGGTTTGGCGACCCGGCGAAACTGGCGGCGATGCGCAGCGTCAAGGCGGCGCTCGACCCCTTGGGGCTCATGAATCCGGGGGCGGTGTTGCGGATGTGACCGCGTTCATACCCCCTCGAATTCGCACAACACATGCACGTTCATGCCTAATTTTTTCAAAAGCGCGCGGCCGCCGAGATCGGGCAGGTCGATCACGAAGGCGCAGCCGACGACCTCGGCACCCAGCCGTTCGATCAGTTTGATGCCCGCTTCGCAGGTTCCCCCCGTGGCCAGAAGATCGTCTACTATCAAGACCTTGTCGCCCGGCTGCAAGGCGTCGTCATGGAGTTCCATCACCGCTTCGCCATATTCGAGCTTGTAGGCCTGGCTGATCACCGCGCCGGGCAGCTTGCCCTTCTTGCGGATCGGCACGAAGCCCACCGACAGTTGATGGGCGATGGCGCCGCCGAGGATGAAGCCGCGCGCCTCGAGCCCCACGACCTTGTCGATTTCCTCGCCGGCATAAGGGGTTAGCAGTTGATCGACGGCCATGCGAAAGCCCCGCGCATCGGCGAAAAGCGTGGTCACGTCGCGAAACAGGATGCCCTCATGGGGGAAATCGGCGATGGTGCGGATATAATCCCTGACGGTCTTTTTCATGGCCCCCCCGGCGGCTGCAAACGGGTCTGTGGTAGCATGCCCGAAAGAGGCGGGGAAGCGTTGAGATGGGGGCTGGCATCCGTCCCGCAAGCGTCGGGCATCCGTCCCGCATCCGTCCCGACAGGGTGTCACGGTGGGGTCAGGCGGCGTTAAGGGTTTTTTGGAGGGTGTGCGGCGTTGCGGGTGTCCTTTTGGCCAGGTGCCCGCCCTCCCTGACCCTCCCCCACGAGGGGGGAAGGAAGCGCGGGGTGGTGGTGTCTGCGCGGCACGGGCAGGGCGGGCCTCAGCCCGCCAGTTGCAAGGATGCGTTCGCGCCGGGTGCCGGGGTGAACCCCGGCCTACGACTGACAGAGCAGGCGCTTGTCCCGTTTGCCCCGGTCGAACGCCCGCCATCGTCGGGCGGGCCGGGAGCGCGCGGGAGTTTCAGGCACCCGAGGACCGAAAGGGAAAGGTTCGGTGGACCTTTGCCCGATCCGATTGGTCGGAGCCGCAAGGCGGAGGCCAGGGGGGTGGCCGTTATCGCCGGACGCCGGTAATCGGGGCGCGTCTGCCTAGGGTGAGACGGATCAGAAAACGGTCCAGTGGACCGTTTTCCCGGTCGAACGCACGATCCGAAAGGATCGGGCCGGGAGCGCGCGGATACGCGCCTGCCGGGGGGTGAGGCGGGATCAGAAACCGTCCAGTGGACGTTCGTCGGGCAAACGCTCCCCCGGACCGTTTGCTTATCCTCCTCACCCCCGCCGAACGCCGCGCCCGTGGCACGGCCGGGCGGCAGGCGCGGTCGTCGAGGCAGTGCCTCGACTTGTCGCGGGACAAATCGGGCGGGGGGGAGCGCTGGGGAGAGGGTTATGGTGGGGTAAAACCCCACCCTACGGCTGGCTTACTCAAGAATCCGGTTCTCGATGAACGACTTCCTTAGTATTTCCATCTCTTTCATGATTTTGGCGTCCCATGACGCTCTTTCAAAGAATTCACCGAACATCTTCATCGTGTTGTCTAGCGCGACACGGCAATTTGAGTATCGATAGGCTACAAAACGCCAGTCGACGCCAACCGGAACATCGTCCCGTTGCATAGTCCTTTCGATTTTGTGGGATGGATGGACAGCTCTGTCTCTTAAGTGGCTAATTTCTTTTATTATTTTCTTGCACCACTCCGCCTCGTCGACGTTTAGTCGGAAAGCGCGTCTGAAAACCTCGACCATCTGAAAGACCCGAGACTTTTTGTTCTTTTGCCATCCTTTAACCGTCGTAACGTCCAGCTTCGCCAGCGGCTTCATAAGATCATAGAGAGCGTCGATTGAGATCGCGCAGGACACTATCGAAAGCATTGACGGCCTCAATTCGGCGAGAAGCAGTTGCTTCTGCTCCTCTTCGTGACTTGACCATGATCGAACCGTATTTTCATGTGCAAGGCACGCTTCCGCACAACTGGCCTTTGCCAAATTAAGCCAGAGCGGCAGTGTATTGTAGGATGTGGATAGTATTGCCTTTGACGACACTGATCCGCTTTCGTCTAGCGCGATGGAAAAATCGCCTTCTAGGAAGCCAAGCCTCATGCCTTCGAAAATGAGAATTCCCATTCCATGCCTTCAGGTGATTAGAAAGTGAGTTTTTCTAGAGCCCGAAACTGGGTGTCTGACATTAAACATCCAACCCCTCCACCAACCGCGCGTTCCCACTGACATACCCCAACCGCAGTTCCGGCATCTCGCCGATCCCCCTCACAACCCCAACGCCTTTCTCAGCTTGGCGTTGGCCCGCGTCTGCCAGCCTTTGCCGCCCTTTTTCAGACCCTCCACCACGTCGCGGTCGAGGTAGATCGTCACGCGCTGTTTTTTCGCGTCCTCGGGCAGCGGCGGGCGGCCCTGGCGGAGGATGCGGGCGAGGTCGGGGAAGGCGGCGGCGGGTTTGGCGCGGGCGAAATCGGCCTCGGTCCATTCCGGGTTTTCATGATCGGGCGTGTCGGCCTTTAACGTCTTTCCCATTGTGTCCTCTCGCGGGCATTCGCCTTGCGCAGGCTGATAATTCGCAGTTTTGGCCCCCGTGGCGTGACGATAGCGGCATGCAGCCGCCCGTCAATCAACCCCATCGCCTGGAGCCGGGTTTCGCCATAGTCGGCCCGATCATCAGTGACGACGACCGCACTGGTCCAGTCAAAACGCATCATGTCAGCAAAATCTACGCCGCGAAGCGTCAGTGTTGCGAGGCGTTTATGCTCGTCCCAGTCGTATTTAATATACATACATTAAATACGCATTCAAGGGGTCACACATCCAGCTCCTCCACGAACCTCGCGTTCTCGGAGATATACTGGAACCTGAGCTCCGGCTTCTTGCCCATCAGGCGCTCCACCAGATCACCGGTCTCTCCCGGCACCTCGTCGTGGGTGCTGACCCGGATCAGTTTGCGGGTTTCGGGGTTCATGGTGGTGTCTTTCAGATCCTTGGCGTCCATTTCGCCCAGACCCTTGAAACGCTGGACGTCGATCTTTCCCTTGCCGCCGAGGCCCTGGGTCAGCATCCGTTCCTTCTCGACATCATCGGCGACGTAGAGGCGGCGCGCACCCTGCGTCAGCCGGTAAAGCGGCGGGCAGGCGAGGTAGAGGTGGCCCTTGTCGATCATCGGGCGCATCTGGGTGAAGAAGAACGTCATCAGCAGCGCCGCGATATGCGCGCCGTCGACATCGGCGTCGGTCATGATGATGATCTTTTCAT
>JBATDH010000453.1:0-1930 GCA_049663365.1 Albidovulum sp.
AGCGCGAAGGGGGCCGCCCGCGGGGCAAGTCTAAAGGCAAACCGCTGGGCAAGGGCAAACGCGAAGAACCCGCCAAGCGCAGCTTTGACGCGCGCCCGCCCAAAAAGGACCGGATCGACCCCGACAACCCTTTTGCCGCAGCGCTCATGGGCCTGCGCGACAAGATATGAATGAGCGGGCAGGCGGGGCTTTCGCCCATATCGGCCCGTATTCGAATTGATAAGTGGCTTTGGCATGCCCGGTTTTTCAAGACCCGCGGCCTTGCCGCCGGGATCGTCGCCAAGGGCCATCTGCGAATCAATGGCATAAAAACATCGAAACCGGGGCACAGTGTCGGCCCCGGCGATGTACTGACATTCCGGCAAGCCGAGCAAATCCGCGTCATCCGTGTTCTTGGCTGCGGGATCAGACGCGGTCCGGCGGCCGAGGCGCGGCAACTCTATGATGATCTCGAACCGCAAGGGGACAACGTCCCGCCGGATGAACCGTCAGACGAATGACTTTTTGTGACCGATCCGATCTGGTGCGACCACGGCCTTTCCTGCCGACCCCGCCTTGAATGATCGCTTTCTTGCAGCTAGGTAACAGGCAAAGCCAACGCGCCCGGAATTCCGCCATGACCTATATCGTCAACGACAAATGCATCGCCTGCAAATACACAGACTGTGTCGAGGTTTGCCCGGTGGACTGTTTTTACGAAGGCGAGAACATGCTGGTCATCCATCCGGATGAATGTATCGATTGCGGCGTGTGCGAACCGGAATGTCCAGCCGACGCCATCCGCCCGGACACCGAACCGGACACCGAAGAATGGGTCGAGTTCAACCGCAAATACTCCGAACAGTGGCCGGTGATCACCCAACGCAAAGACCCGTTGCCCGATGCCGAAACCCGCGACGGCGAAACAGGCAAGCTGGAAAAGTACTTTTCGGAAAACCCCGGCGAGGGCGATTGATTCGCGTATCTGGTGCCCACTGAACGAATCAGGCGAATCGCCAAGATGCGCCCGATAGCGAAAAGCATCTATGGCGAACAAGTACTTGCCGGAAATGGGTTTTTGAGATGCTTCGAATCGCCGCGCTTTGAATCGGGCGTTTTTTGTGCTATATTGGCAATACAAATGAATGAGGATACCTGGGTGTGAGCCAGCGTTGCGCGCTGGCGAATGGGCAAATCAGACACAAGATCCAGAAGTGACCGGGCGTTGAACGACACCGGCATTTTCTTTGTGACTGGGTTGACGGGTTCCCTGCTGGAAAGAGGCATATATGAGCAAGACCAAAAGACCCGATTTTCGCCCGAATGATTTTGTGGTCTACCCGGCGCATGGCGTTGGCAAAATTATGTCGATCGAAGAACAGGAAATCGCCGGGCTGAAGCTTGAGCTTTTTGTCATCTCTTTCGAGAAGGACAAGATGACCTTGCGTGTCCCGACGCATAAGGCGACTGAGATCGGTATGCGGCAGTTGTCTTCGCCGGATCTGATCAGCAAGGCGCTTGACACGCTCAAGGGCAAGGCAAAGGTCAAGCGGGCCATGTGGTCACGCCGTGCGCAGGAATATGAACAAAAGATCAATTCCGGTGATCTGATGGCGATTGCCGAAGTGGTACGCGACCTGCACCGCACGGATGATCAACGCGAACAGTCCTATTCCGAACGCCAGCTTTATGAAGCAGCGCTTGAACGGCTGACGCGCGAGGTTGCTGCCGTGTCGGGTGTCGACGAGATCGGGGCACAAAAGACCGTCGGCGACGTTCTGGTGTCGCGCGCTGCATAGGCACTGGTGCAACGATGAAATGAGAAAACCGCGGGTCAATTCGACCTGCGGTTTTTTTAAAGCGGTTTGTTTTCAATCTGAATCAGATTGAAGACAAACCAAGACAGGCGAGCGTTGGGAATAGTTGCGTTTTGCCTTTGATCTGGTGGATC